>JBHHZX010000406.1:0-2677 GCA_046758265.1 Phycisphaerae bacterium | reverse complement strand
GATACGGCCGAGTCGGGCCAGGGCGCGACCGAGTCCGGCGCGAGCCCGCGCCGCTCGTTATCCTTCTGTACCGTTTCCGCACGCGCGCGCACCCGTCGTTCGACCTCGTCGATTTCCCGGCGAAGCTCATTCAAATGCCCCTCCAGCAACCGAGCTTCTTCCTCAAACCCGCGGTAGCGCGACTCCCGGACATCCGCTTCGAGCTTGAGCGCGTTGGTGAGAGTTCGCCGGCATCCGGCCAGCTCCGCAAACCGTTCATCGGAAAGGACGGCCAACAGCGCCTCTAGGATCAATTGACGATTGTGCGTCAGATCGCGCTGGTAGCTGTGCAGCGACCAGATCGCATCGGCGGGAATGTGCGTGAATTGCTCCCGATGCCAGGCGCGGCCTTTGACCCACGGGACCAGCGCGCGACCGCGCTCGTCGAGTTGAATCGTCAGCGTTGGACGCGGGCCCTGGGGGGTCCGCAGCTTCAGCGCTCGCCCTTCGACGACGAAACCGTCGGGCGTCACGCCGAGTTCGTCACAGGCCAGAGCAAACGCAATTTGCGCCAGTGTGTGCCCGCCGTGCTGTGCGAAGAGCGGCATGCGCCGGACCACTCCGTCGGCATCGGCCTCGAAGAAAACGAAGCCGCAGCGTCTGGCAGCCCGCGCGTGCAGATAGTACACCGGCGTGATGCCGTCGACGCGGGTAGCGATCGCCCTGATGCCTTCCGGCGGAACAAGCGATTTGCGCGTCGTCGCCTCGTAGCCCAACACGGTGTGGTAGGCAATAGCCAAGGCACGTTTGAGCGGCGTATCGCCGCGGAACGAACGGCCGCTGAGTGCCTCGTAGTGCGGCCGGAACACCTCGTGCGGAACCGCACGCCACCGCTGGGGCTCGGCGTCGAACCAACGGCGTGTGAGCCGCTCCAAAGCAGCAATGCGGCAGCGGTCAAACCATTTTTCCGCGAAGCCATCCCGCGGGAGGCCCAGCTCCGCGGCAAGCTCTTCGGCACCGAGCGTCGGCCGCACTTCGAGCATGGCGACGAAGCGCGCGCGTCTGAGCAATCCCTGATCTTCGGGATCTTGATCGCCCCCCGTCTCCGCCCGCCGTCGCGCGAGGAGCTGCTCCAGCCGGCGTTGCGCCTCCACTTCGTCGCCGTCTTGCAGCGCATCGACAGCGGCATTGAATTCGGCACTGTTCTCCGGCCTGAGGCCGGGAGGGTGGTACGCGAGGTAAACATTGCCCGCTCCGGTGATTGCCGTGCGCAGCTCGAGGTCGGGATAGCCGATCTCGACGTCGTCGGCGTCGAGTTCAAGCGGGTCTGCCACAATGTCGACGTGTTCCGGCGGGACACCGCGAAACGGCTCTGACTCCGTCCAGGTGAGATCAACCAGGATCGCACGGGCGCCGAGCTCGGCCAGAATCGACACGAGCGGAGCTTGCCGATCGCGCGGCCAGGGCCAGCGTCCGACGACCTCGAGCGTATCGTCGTCGATGTCAATGCAAACGACATCCGGACTCTGCGGGATAGAGTTCGTGTGGCGGAAGCGCAGATCCAACGTGATCAGCTCGAGTCGTTCCAGCGCGCCGCCCACGTACGCCGCGACGACCGCCGCCGTCGCAACGAGACCGATCAGGATGGCGATCAAGTTCGTGCGTCGTTGTCGTTTGGTCACGAGTGCTTATGTTGGCGAGTCGGGCGAGCAACGCAAGCGACTGCGACTCGACCGCCTGAGGTTTGTTGCTGCTGAATCAAACCCTCAAAGATCCCGCACGGTTCGACGCGCCGTCGCCACGGCTTCGTCCGCCGATTCGTACCTCTCGACCGGCGGACACGTGCAGAACAGGTGCCGGTCGCCATAGGCGTTGTCGATGCGGCCGACGGGCGGCCAGAACTTGTGGACGCGGAGCCAAGGGGCGGGGAAGGCGGCTTGCCGGCGAGTGTAGGGGCGGTCCCACTTGTCAGCCGTTACCATTGCAGCGGTGTGGGGGGCGTTTTTGAGCGGGTTGTTCTCGCGGTCGCTGCGGCCTCCCTCGATCGCGCGGATTTCCTCACGGATCGCGATCAGCGCATCGCAGAAGCGATCCAGCTCCGCCTTGGACTCGCTTTCGGTCGGCTCGATCATCAGCGTACCGGCCACCGGCCACGACATCGTCGGGGCGTGGAAGCCGAAGTCCATCAGCCGCTTGGCGACATCGTCGGGGTCGATGTTGGCGGTCTTCTTGAACCCGCGCAGGTCGATGATGAACTCGTGGGCGACGCGGCCGCTGACACCCGTGTAGAGCACGCGGTAGTGGCCTTCGAGGCGCCGCGCCATGTAGTTGGCGTTGAGGATCGCGACCTGCGTCGCTGTCTTCAGGCCCGGTTCGCCCATCAGCGCGATGTACATCCACGAGATCGGCAGAATGCTCGGGCTGCCCCACGGCGCCGCCGCGACGGGACCAATGTGATGTGGCACAGCCGCCCCCGGCTGTGGTCCTTGTGACACAGCCGCCCTCGGCTGTGCTTCCTCCAGCCATTCCCGCCAGAGCCAGGCGTATTGGCCGGGCTCTTCCACCAGCCCTTTGCGCACGGGATTCTGGCAGACGTACTCCACTTTCTCCGTCAGACTCTCGCTACGACGAAGGCCGTGGTCGAAGGACTCGTCCTGCCACACGTGCCCCTTACGGTCCAGACGCTTGTTGACACTGT
>JBHHZX010000405.1:0-2681 GCA_046758265.1 Phycisphaerae bacterium | reverse complement strand
CACCCAGCGTGGCCTCGTCGGCGTAGCGAATCGTGTGCTGGAGCCGCTGGCCCTTGACACGCCGCGGGCTCGCAAAGCGAGCCGATCGCGTGGCGATCTCGGACGAAGAAAGAAGGTGCGTCCGGGACGCACCCTACACGGCTACACGGCTGCACGGCTACACGACTACACGGCTCAAGGCGTTCGTTGTTGGATGAGCTGTTCGCCACAATTCACACTGTACTCGTTTCTTTCGCGTCGCCTTATGGCATGCTTCTCCGCACTGCACTTTGCAACGGGGACTTCTCATTCACCACTTCGCCACACATGGGGCGGAAACGCACCGGCGCGTCTGTGCGACGGTGGTTGAAGTGGGGACACTTGCCACCGCTCGTCAGCGCCGTTTCTTCCTATCCGGCCACAACATTCGCGGTCCTGGCCTGACGGTTCGTGCCGTCGCATGCCGACTCTGTCCCGGACGTTGTCGCAGGGGAGCGTGCTTCCCACGGTCTCCGGCCGGGACGGAGCCCGGCGGCTACGTTTCCGATCGCGACCGATCCCTGCGACGATGCCAGTAACATTAACCAGTACTTCGTGCCGCAAGCATCTGATTGGTTTCGCAGAACGTCGGCGGCTCGTAGGTCCAGCCGCGGCGAAGGCGGCGGTCCTCGCGTGCCATCATGACCCGCAGGTAGCGGCCCACGAGCGGCTCCATCGTGTACGAGCGCAGCACGTTCGCCGAGCTGAAGACGTACAAAGTCCACGACTTGCCGTGCTCGCTCATCAAGTCCAGCAGCCGCAGCGCTCGCTTGCGATGCATAAGAAAGTTTTCGTCCATGACGAAGAACGACTGGACACGCAGGTCCCTCTCCAGGTCGCACATGACTTGAAACAGCTCGTCGCCGCTCTCGTAGAAATGGACGCACTTGCCCTTGCCGCCGAACATCGCCGAGGTCGAACAGAAGTTGCACCCCATCGGGCAGCCCACCGAGGGGATCAGCGTCGCGCCGATATCGCCCGGTTTGTCCGCCAGGGTTACGCCCATGGTGCGTGAGCCGACGCCCGAGACGATCCGCGGATGTTCGATCGGCCGGGTTTCGTCTTCGCCGAGGAAGCGGCGCATCCAGCGCACGCCCTCACCCTTCACGATGTGATCGGCGTCGATCCGCTCGGCCAGGTCCGGCAGGTTCGCGACGTGCCCGCCGCCGACGATCGTGGCCGCGGGCAGGTGCTCGCGGATGAGCTGGCACATCTTCCGCACGTTCTCGGCGTTCGGGATGATCGCGCTGATCCCGACGAGGTCGTACTCATTTTCCGTGATCTGGCGGACAAATCGCTCCAGGTCGGGAAAGTCCAGAAGCGTGCACGGGGCGGCGATGTTGACCTGGATCAGCATCAGCCCCCAGGAGCGGTAGAACATTCGCAGGGAGAAAACGCCCTGCACCCGCGTCACCTGGTTGTGATACAGCTCCATGGGGTTGATCTTCCGGCTGCCGTATTCGTCGTCCCGGGCATACGGCCCGAACACGCTGGTCAGCAGCACGCGGGCACGCGATCCCAAAGGGTGCGTGGGATGCGCGCTGCTGCGAGAATCCATGCGGGTGCGAGAATCCTTTCTCGCACCCACGCCTTCGGAATCTCGTCCCAGCGGTGCGCCGGACTCGGCGCCGCCCCGCGAGGTGCCTGTCCCTTTTTTCAACGTCGGTGTGCTTGTGGTAGTTATCGTCATACGGTGGGCATCTTCCTTTCTCGCTGCGGCCGCATGCTCCATCCCGGCCCGTTGGCGGATGGGCACGTTGTTGGCGGCGTATGCTACCGGCCCCCGCGCCGCCGGCCATGTCCGCCAGGCGGTTTGTGCTTGGTCGGCGGAAAAAGGGCGGCGCGGCCATCGACTGCGGCGGGAGGGTTCCAGGTCCGGGCGTGCGGGCCGCGGAGAGGATCCCATCGAGTTTCGGGGGTGGCTGAGGCCCATTGCTCGCTTACAATGTACTAGGATGGACGTGCTGATTCAGATCAAGCGGCTGGTGCTGCGCGAATGCATACGGTTCACCGACAAGGCCCGCGAGGAAATGGAAGCCGATGCCTTGAGCGTCGACGACGTGGTCGAATCGATCGTCAACGCGCAGTCCATCACGAAGACGTTGCGTTCGCGCAGCGACGCATAGCGGCAGACAGGTGAGAAGCTTTAGACAATCAAGAGCTTTAGCTACGACGGGACGCTCATCTACACGAAAGGCGCGATCGTCCGGCAGGGCAAACGCGAAATCTTCTACGTCTTCGTCTCCGCGAAGATCGCCACGCTCTCCGAGTAAGCGCCCTTCGCTGGAGGTGTGCGTCTCGTGCGGGTCAAAGCGCGTTCAACGCCGGCAGGTCTCGGTTCGTTTGCGGGACGGACGTACGGTGACCAGCGTCGAGGCCGACGTATGTGCCGCCTGCGGCGAGCGCTACTATGACCTGGAAGCCATGCAACGGCTGGAAGCTGAAAGCAGTCGCGCACACTGACCGGCCGGCAGCTCACGTACGACCCGGCGCAGGCCGGGGAGTTCATGTTCGGGGGGTAGCGCGGGACCTCCGAGTTCGCCGAAGTAGAGGTTGTAGCGTCCGGTCTCCGTGCCGGACGTAGGGGTCAGGGTTCGGGGTTCAGGATTTGGTGGCTGCCAGTGCTGTGCCTGCCCTGAGCGCAGCCGAAGGGTGGCGGACGG
>JBHHZX010000404.1:0-2685 GCA_046758265.1 Phycisphaerae bacterium | reverse complement strand
AGCCCGCAGTACCTTCCGGAAGCGGACCTCGACGACGACAACTGCGTCGGCCTGTCCGACCTGGCGCTGTTGCTGGCAAACTACGGGCATTCCTGCCCGTAACGGCGGATACGCCGAAAAGAGGTGCGCGAACAGGTACCGTCCGGGCCTGGCAGCCAATCCCGCAGGAAAGCTGGTCTTGCCGCGCGTACGGTACCGACCCCGCATGCGACGACTTCGTCAGTCTGGTGGAAACACGCGGACAGGGCGCTCACTGGCCGACGATCGTCGATCAGTGAACGCCCGAACCTTGCGAAACAGTGCTGTCGGCGAACCCGGCGGCTAGAACCACCACCCGCCGCCGGTCGAGAAGTCGCCGCCAAGAAGCCAGCGTAGGATCAGGAACAGCCAGGCGGCAAAAAATGTGACGCCGCCGATGCCGCCGGCCAGAATGGTGTTGAGATCAAATGGCATGCTAAAAACTCCCGATGGGGGCGCCGCGCCACCGCCTCCCACACGGAAGACCGGCAAGCCGCGGCGATTCAACCGGTACTTCTACCCGCACGTCGCCATACGCACCCGCTTACCGGCCGGTCCGCGTCGGACCGCGCGTGCTACCGGCGGGCAACGTCAACAAGGTGCAGATACTACGCCGTCGTCGCCCCTGTAAATGTCGTCCAGAGCCACCAGATAATGGCTCCACCCAGCAGCAGCCCCCAAATACCGAAATCACCTAGCCAATCGAACATTTGTTATCTCCCATTGAGTGAGAATCCGCACCTCGACCCCGCCGCGCCGACAGGGGTGCCTCGATGCGCCGTTTCAGAGGGCCAATATTCATGTATCGGCCCGTCGAGTCAAGTATAGGCAGCCCATTTTTTTGTGGCGCCGACCCCCGGGAACCCAGGTCGTTCCGCTATAGCTGCCGTATCGGCCGCTAATGGAGCCGCGCCAGGATTGATCTCGCGTAGCCCGGGTCGCCCCGAAAGTCCCGCGGTAGCCGCGGTCGCTCGACGATCTCACACGGCCGCGCTCCAGCGGTGACCGCCACGACCCTTTCCAATCGCCGCCGCGACGTCCCCCGATGGTTGGTTGCCAGCAGGAGATAACCGCCGGCACTTAGCAACTCCACGGCGCCCGTCACAAGCCGTTCCAGGTCGTCCGTCAACACGAAGGTGCGCTTCGGCCGCCTGGACCGCGCGAACGTGGGCGGGTCGAGAACGATCAGATCGAAACAACGCCGCTGGCGCTTTGCTCGCCGGTAGTAATCGAAAATGTCGGCGCAGATGAACGTGTGACGAGCCGGATCGATCGCGTTGACGGCGAAGTTGCGCTTGCCCCATTCCAGGTGCTTGCTCGACACGTCGACGCTGGTCGTCGCGGCCGCCGCGCCCAGGGCCGCCGCCACCGAAAACGCGCACGTGTACGCGAAAGCGTTCAGCAGGGCGCGCCCGCTCGCCAGAGTGCGCACACGTTGCCGGTTCTCGCGGTGCTCCAGGAACAGCCCAACCGAGTACCCCTGGTAAGGGCGTATCAGGAAGCGGATCCCATTCTCCCGCACCGGGAACTCGCTTTCCACCGCTTCGCCCACCCAAGGCGTTGGGTCGGTGTGAAGCTCGTTCAGAGTTTGCTCGGCCGCGCCGCGATCCGGCACGAAGCACTTCCGGTACACGGCCCGCGCACCAAGCCGTCGCCGGGCATGCGCGCACAAACTGCGCACGCAGGGCTCGGCCAAGCGCAGACGTCCTTCGTGTAGCTGCGCGATCAACACGTCGCCCAGCTTCTCAATCACCAGGCCGTCAATCCCGTCCGCGGACCCGTTCAGGACGCGACAAACGTTCGTGCGCGGGCTGCGCAGCAGGTTCTCACGGGCGGCCAAGGCCCGCTCGAAGCAGTCGATGGCGCGCGCATCCTCGCGGCGCGCCTCGCGCCTCCGTCCGGGCTGGCGCGGGTACCGCATAGCGGCCGGATGCCGCGCTCGCATTCTTTTTGACCGTCGAGCCACCATGATCAGTCGCGCCGTCTCTCTCGCCGCCGCCGTCGAGGACCCGCCCGCGGCAGACCAGCGCGCCCGCCAACCCGGACCGGCGCCGCCGCGGAACGGTGGAAACCTGCCGCCGGCGATTCTATCATGCGCCGCTATGAGCGATCTGGGAATTGAGCAACTGCTGCACGGCTGTGAGCACGTCTATACGGACGTGGAATTACAGCAGAAGTTGGAGAAGGCGGCGGCGTCCGGCAAGCCGCTGCGCGTCAAGCTGGGCATGGACCCCACCGCGCCCGACATCCACCTCGGGCACTCGGTGGTCTTGCGCAAGTTGCGCCAGTTCCAGGACCTTGGGCACCGGGCGGTCCTGATCATCGGGGACTTCACCGCCCGCATCGGCGACCCGACCGGCCGCAGCAGGACCCGCCCCGTCCTGACCCTCGACGAAATCGACGCCAATGCCGAGACCTACCTGCAACAAGCCGGACGCATCCTGGACACTTCGCCCGAGAAACTCGAGGTGCGTCATAACTCCGAGTGGCTCGGCCAGATGTGTTTCGCCGACGTGATCCGGCTGGCCGGACGCATGACCGTCGGGCAGATGCTGAAGCGCGAGGATTTTCGCAAGCGCTATGAATCCGAAACACCGATCAGCATCCACGAGCTGCTTTACCCGCTCGTGCAGGGCTGGGATTCGGTCAATATCCAGGCCGACGTCG
>JBHHZX010000403.1:0-2713 GCA_046758265.1 Phycisphaerae bacterium | reverse complement strand
TCGGAGACCCCCAGCAGGCGGCTGATCGCCAGATTCGCCCACATGAAACCGAGCGGGACGATCTGCCCGTAGATCAGCGGCTTGATCATGCCCAGAAAATCACGCTCGAGAAAATTGACCGCGACGAAAGCCTCATCGTCCCAAATCGGAAAGCCCAGCGCGTAACGGAGTGCGCGCCAGGCCAAACCCAACAGCACCAGGCCGAGCAGAAAGCGTTCGAGGCGGATCGGGCGCAGCGGCGAGGTCCGCCACAGTTTCGAGGTGTTCGCCAGGATGGAATTGCGCACGCGTTGACGGATTGACGCACGCTGGGGCGCCTTCTCCTCGGCGCAGAGTGTGACCTGCAACGGCGCTTTCTGGTTCATGGTGGTTGCATTCCTGAACGCCGTTGAGACGGGGTTCGCCCGCGCTATTTTCTAGCCGGCCAGCTGCCTAGGAAAGGACCCGCTGCAAAATCAGCAGGTAGCCGCTGGCGAGCGCGAGCTGGACCAGCGCGAAGAACACGCCGATCTTCACGAATTCCATGAACGTGATCTTCACGCCGTTTTTCCTCATGATCGTGACGGCGACGACGGTGCTGGCCGAGCCGATGGGGGTGATGTTGCCGCCAAGATTTGCGCCGAAGACGACCGCCCACCATTGGCCGCGCGGGACGGCGGCGACGGCTTCGGGCGTCGGGCCGAAAATCTTGGCAAGCATCGCCGCCAGCGGAATGTTGTCCGTCACCGAGGAGAAGATCCCGGTCAGCCACATTAGCCCGACGCTGCCGGCGTAGGCGGTCAGGGTATCGAGCAGCTCGCCGATCTTGAGCAAGACCAGCGCCTTCTCCATCACGCCGATGATCGTGAACAGCCCGACGAAGAAGAAGACCAGCGACCACTCGACGTTGGAAAGGTCGTGCTCGACGTCCTTGGCGTGCAGTAGCATCATGATGACCGCCGCGCTCAGCGCGACGATCTCGATGCCGAAATCCTTCAGAATCGGAATCTGTGAATGCAGCGCAAACGCCAGGATCACCGCGACGACCGCCAAGCTCGACGTGTAGAAGAAGCGGCGATCCCGCACCGTCTCCCACTCATCAAACGCCATCACCAGGTCGAGGTTGTGCGCTTTCTCTTTCGGATCGCGCAGCGGGCTGACTGCTTTGCCGAAGATCCTCTTCGCAACGAACATGCTCGCGGCGATCGCCACGATCGTGTAGGGCACCGAGACGACCAGGAACTTCGCGTAGCTGATGCCCGCGGTTTTGCCGATGATGATGTTGGGGATGGAGCTGATCAGCGTCAGCAACCCGCCGACGTTGGTCATGATGCCTTCGGTGATCAAAAAGGGCTTGGGATCGAGTTCAAGCTTGCGGCAACTGACAATCGTCAGCGAGCCGATGATGATCATCGCGGTAATGTTGTCGAGGAACGCGCTGAAGACCACGGTCAAGATCGAAAAGAGGACCAGCAAGCGAAACGGGTCGCCGCGGCTGGCCTTGAGCACCTTGATGCTGATCCATGTAAACACGCCGCTGCGGGCGGCAATCTCGACAAACACGGTCGCGCCGATGACGATCCCGATCACCTCCCACTCGATCATCTCGATGTAGACCGGCAGATGGTGACCTTCGCCGTGCGGAAAATAGCCCAGCGCGTCGGCCAGGAACAGACACAGGCCCGCCGACAGCAGCACCAGAATCGTCTTGTGAATCTTCTCGGCCGCCAGCAGGCCGAGCGTAATCACCAGGATCCCCGCGAACAGCGCCGTGTGATACGCGGACACGTCGGCCTGGGCGGCGGCCGTGTCGCTTACAGCGAGCAAATTGAGGGAGCCCGTCGTGAACATCGCCTCGGTTTCAAAGCATGCGGCACCGGTGTCTCGGGGGGCTGAGCACGGGCGAGATGCCCGTACCACCCAGCCTTGATACAGGCGTTCACAACGCCAGCACCGGAACGTCGCGCACCAGATGGATGAGCTGATAGTCGGCCGCCGTGATGCGGCTGTGTCCCTCCTCGTGGTGGCCGACGACCAGCAGCCCGTACGACCCGCCGGCCAGTTCCTGCTGCACCACCGACACCACGTTCCCCAGCCTCAGCCGATAGGTCACTTCGTAGGGAAACTTGCGGCTGGCGATGACGACTGCCTTCAAGTAGCGCTCGCCGTGGTGAGTGAGGTGCTGCAGGATTTCTTTCTCGTCCTGGTCGCTGACGTCCGGCGAAACCTGCATGGCTTCGCGGACGGTTTCGAGGTCATCCTGATCGATTGCATGCAATAGTCGCAGCGCACCGTGTTCCTCAACAAGCGCGAAGGAATATGAGAAGTTTTCGGTTTGCTGAAAGTTCCCGCTCAGACTGTGCAAGATGCTCCGGAAGACTGTCGTCGGCTGCTCGAGCGGGCGACGCACGAGCAGGATCGGCGGCGCAGTGCCTTTCACGAGCGCGTCCTTGTCAACGACCCGCGCCTGCTCGTCCTGCGGCTCGGGGATCAGCACGAGTTGGCCGTGAGTCAGGGCGATTTGTCCGACCAGTTCCGCCGTCGAGTCGAACGGGCCCGAGGCGCGCGCGAGCCCATGCTGGCGCGCAACCGCCGAAGCCTGCGCACCATCCACAGACGATGGCCAGTGCAGCCGCACCTCGGCCTCAAAACGGGTCTTCATGTAATCTGCTAGCCTGAGAACCGATTCGTCCAGCGGGTCGCCTTTCAGGACCAGAGAAATCCGCTGCAACGC
>JBHHZX010000402.1:0-2722 GCA_046758265.1 Phycisphaerae bacterium | reverse complement strand
CGGAATGCGACGAGGACTGCGACGACGATGACGCCACCATCTTTCCGGGCGCGCCGGAACTGTGCGACGGCAAAGACAACAACTGTGACGGGCAGGTGGACGAGGAGATTCCTGCCTGGCACCGCGACGCCGACGGCGACGGGTTCGGCGATCCGAAAACCTCCCAACAAAGCTGCGATCAGCCGGCCGGCTACGTGTTCGATACGAGCGATTGCGACGACACCGACGACACGGTCTTTCCAGGCGCACCGGAGCTTTGCGACGGCAAGGACAACGACTGCGATGGCGCGCTCCCGTCGGAGGAAGCCGACGACGACAGCGACGGGGTGATCAACTGCGAGGACAACTGCCCCGATGAGGCCAACCCCGACCAGGCCGACGCCGACGGTGACGGCGTTGGTGACGTCTGCGAGGCAGCCGATGCGGTCCCTCCTGAGGCTGACGAAGAGGATCAAGCCGAGCCCGCGGAGGATGGGGAGGCTGACGAGACGGACGAGGCTCCGGACGATCAAGCTCCCGTCAGCGATGCGGATCGGTGCATGCTGGACACCTTGGCTTTGCTGGCCCTGCTGGGCGTGACCTTGTGCGGCTTCGGAGTCCTCCCCGCAGTCGCGGTGTCGTCCCTCGGATTGGTCATGATAAAGGTGCAGCGCCGTTTTCGTGGCCGTTGAGAAACGCGACACCCCCGTGCTTCCCGTCCCCCTGGAGCACGAGGTCGTTGACGATCCGGTCGGATAGCTTCGCGTGATAGGCGGCTACGATCATCCTGGTGATCCGTGTTACATCGAATCCGTCATGCTGCTCTGCCGGTCTACGTCCGGCACGGAGACCGGACGCTACACTTCGCGGGCAGTTGTGCGTCCACGTCCGGCACGGAGACCGGACGCTACACTTCCCGGGCAGTTGTGCGTTCAAGCGGGACTTTAGATGTGCGGCAGTGCACGGGCAGGCAAGCTGCCCGTGGCACCCGGGCACGACCCACGCGCCAAGCGTCTCAGGCGCCATAGCGCCCGGATCTGCCGAGCCTTACGTCATCTTTCGGTTCGCAATTCTTCGAGTGCGGGCAGGATGTCCCGCGTGCGCAGCGCCGGGGAGAGCGTGCCCAGCGTCGTGAGCACGAACGTCGTGCAGTTCATCCGGTTGAGCGAACCGTGCGTGCTGCTCACCTTGCCGATCATCGTGTGAAAGAAACGTGAGCCGTAACAGGCGCCGTCGCGCAGGTTGACGATCAGGTCGGGCGGGTTCTCGACCAGGTCGTGAAATGCGCCCCAGACGCGCGCGAGGGGATCGGGATACTCGTGGTCCAGCGTAGCGTCGAACAACGCCGGCCCGTCGATCTCCCCGTCGGCTGACACCTTCCCGCCGCGACGCAGTTGCCCGATGATCGGGGCGAGCTTCAACGGGTCGGCCTCACGAGAATCGTACACAAAGCCGCTCTTACCCTTGGCGATCCGTGCGCGGCCGGCCCGATCACAAACGACGATGCCGCCGTCGGCCGGGTAGCACGCGAACTCCACATCCTCGTGCTGAAGCAGGCAGTCGGCCACGCCGGCCGGGTCCGGTGTGAAGAACGCGGCGTACGTGACCAGACCGTAGGAGATCACTACGACGTCGCGTGGCCCGCGCAGCGACTTGTTCTGGCGATAGCCGCCGGCCGCCAGCACGTCCCGAAACGAGATGCGCCGGTTCTCGACCAGGTTGTGGCCGTGGTCGGCCGTCAGCGTGAGCTTGACGCGTCCGCGCCGCTCGAACAGGATTTGCTCGCAGAGCCGATCGACGGTGCGCAGGTATTCGATGATGGCCGCGCGGCCCCCGCGGGTGCCCAGGCCGGCCGTGCCGACAGAGTACGCGCAGCCCTCTCCCGCGTCGATGGCGCGAAACGTGCGAGCGATGCCCTTCATTTCATGGTCGAAAACGGCCTGCGGATCGAGATAGCCCCGGGCGTCCCACCAGAACGAGCAGCGGTAGTTCATCTTTGTCAGCCAGGGGGAGTTGCGGCCGCTCAGGTACACCCGGTTGCCGTCGCTCAGCCGGTTTGCCTCGCGATCGAAGTAGCGGGCCTGGTACGCCAGGCAGCGACCGGTCTGAAACAATTCCGACAGGGCCAGATCGGTCATGGCTGGGAAACAGCAGATGACGCGCGAGGGCGGGTGGAAAAACCGAAAATGCCCCTGGCGGTATAGTTGGTCAACCAGCTCAAACGGCACGCCGTCGAGCACGATGAGAAAGTGCGGACATTCCGAAGCGTCGATGGCATCCAGCTCAATCCGCTCGCCCGCCCGGCCGGATTCATCGGTTGCGTAGGCCAGGGCGTGCTTGCGCCCGTCCGCGCGCTGGTATTGCCAGAAATCCGCCTTCTTGTCACGGTTGGTGTCAAACGCGAAGATCGTCTCAGCGCTCACGGATCGAATCTCCACGGGTGCCGGGAAACGCGGCTCGGACGCGCAACCGGAACACGCCCCCAAGCTTATCGCCCCCGCCAGACCGACCGTCAACACAACGACTCGCGGCGCAGATGTACACGGTTTCATGCAAGTATCCTTCAGGCAACAGCATGCGCCGAGCGGCATCGTTCGTCCAGCGGGCAGAGCAATCGCCCGGCAGGGTTGGCAGATCCCCACGCGCAAACCGGCCGCAAACTCTTTGCTTCAGGAGCCGTCCCTGATATAAGCGGCTGGGCGCGGTTTTTGAGAGAGACACGGGAATTTCGGCCAGGCTAGTG
>JBHHZX010000401.1:0-2727 GCA_046758265.1 Phycisphaerae bacterium | reverse complement strand
GGCCGGCGTCTGGGGTTCGCCCTGCGTGGTCGACGGCAAGGTCATGCTCGGCAACACGGATGGCGAGCTCTACGTCCTGCGGCACGGCAAGACGCTCAAGCAGTTGGCGCTCAACGACATGCGCCACCCGATCTACACGACCCCGGTCGCCGCCCACGGCGTCCTCTACGTCGCCACCCAGCGGTTCCTGTACGCGATCCAATCGCCCCCGGCCACCGCGCCCGCCTCGCGGCCGACCGCGGCCGATCAGTGGCCCATGTTTCGCGGCAATCCGCAGCTCACGGGCGTGGCGGCGAGCGCCCTTCCCGACGAGTTCCACGTACGCTGGAAGTACGAAACCCCGGAGCCGATCTCGTCCACGGCGGCGATTGTCGCCGGCGTGGTCTACGTCGGCTCGGACGAGGGAGCCCTGTATGCGCTCGACCTGGCCTCCGGTCGGCTGAAATGGCGGCACCAAAATGGCGAGGTAATCGAGTCGTCGCCAGCGGTGATCGATGGCATGGTAATCTTCGGCGACGACGCAGGCGTACTGCATGCCTGCGACGCAAACACCGGCGCAGTTCGCTGGACGTTCCAAACCGAGGGCCGAATCATCTCGTCGGTGAACTGCGTGGCACCGGCTTCCAGCCGGTGGTCCGACGAGCGCATCATCTTTGGTTCGTACGACGGGGCGTTGTATTGCCTGCGGGCCGAGAACGGCAAGCAAATCTGGAAGTACGAAACGGAGGAAAGAGTGCATGCCACGCCGGCGATCGTCGGGTCGCACGTACTGGTCGGCGGCTGTGACGCTCACTTGCACGTCGTTAACATCGGCGACGGTACGCCGGTTCGTAAGATCGCGCTGGATTCGGTAACGGGATGCTCAGCGGCCGTGCTCGGAGCGCGCGTCTTTCTGGGAACGTACGGCCAGCAGGTCCTTGGGATCGACTGGCAGATCGGCCGGGTGGTATGGCGGTTCGAGGACCCTGAGCGCTCTTTCCCGTTCCTGTCATCTGCGGCTGCGACCGGCCAACTGGTGATTGTCGGTGGTCGGGACAAGCGTTTGCACGCTCTGGACCCCGACACCGGTAAACAGCGCTGGCAATTTGTCACCAAGGGGGCGATCGACTCCTCGCCGGTCATCGTTGGCGAGCGCGTCTTCGTCGGCTCCGCCGATGGCAATCTGTACGCGGTCAACCTAACCACCGGCAAGGAAGTCTGGCGCTTTGAGGCGGGGGCACCGATCTCGGCTTCGCCGGCCGTTGCCGAAAGCTGTCTGGTGATCTCCACGGAGGACGGTTTGATCTATTGCTTCGGATCGAAGTCGTCGGCGCAACCCTGACCGTCCCTTACAAGCCCTAACCCTGGAGGGTGGGGCGGGCATCTTGCCCGCCAGGACGGCCCGTCACAAAGCGACTGCCCTGCGCCTCCGACCGCGGCGTTTCATCCGTTCGCCAGGCCAACGCGCCGGTCGGACACGCTTCGACGCAGCGTCCGGCCGCGACTGTCAGCGCTTTGGCCAGCGATTCGTTGAAGGGAACTGCCACACGCGTGTCAAACCCTCGTCCCACGAGCGCCAGTCCCAGCGGTTCGCCGGCCTGCTCCGCAATCTGCACGCACAGTCTGCAAAGAATGCACTTGCCCGGCTCGTATATGATGCTGGGGTGTTGCAGCACGCGCGCCGTTTTCCGGCGCTCGCCGCGGTAGCGGCTTGCGTCAGCGCCGTATATCTCCGCATACTTCCGCAGCCTGCATGTCTCAAGCTTTCGGCAGTCGCAGTGCAAACAGCGCCGTGCCTCGGCCTGGGCCTGCTCGTCTGTCAGTCCGGCAGCGAAGTTGCTCGGGACGATGCGGCCGGCCGCACTGGCGTCAGCGGCCATGGCCGCGATCTCTTCAGGTCGCGGGCGAGCCATGCGCAGCGTAAAGAGCTTGGGCGAACCGGTGATGGAAGCACCGCGAAGATACTGGTCGATGCCGACCGCCGCCGCCTTGCCGGCCGCAACGGCACGCACGGGCTGTGCGTGCATGCGGACGACGTCGCCGGCGGCGAAAACGCCGCGCTGCTCCGTTTCGTGCGTTCGCTCGTTGATGTGCAGCTCATCCTCGGCGACCCGAAGCCCAAGCCGTCGGGCCTGGTCAGGCTCAAGCCGGCCGACAGCGATGAGAACTGCGTCGTAATCCCGCCGCAGCTCAGCCAGCGTCCGCTGCAATCCGATCGTCGTGTTCGGCTCGAAACGAGCGCCGAGTTTCTTGATGATTTCGATCTCGGCATCGAGCACCTCGCGCGGCATTTGATCTTCCGGAATCTCAAGCAGTGTGCCGCCGGCCTTTTCCTGCGAGTCATACAGCGTACAGGCGTGCCCTTGCTGTAGCAGGAAATACGCTGCCGACAGCCCCGCCGGCCCCGCCCCCACAATCGCCACGCGTTTCCCACTGTTCGGTTTGCGCGGTGGCACGTAGGGCAACGGCGAGGCGAGGTCATTGTCTGCGACGTACCTCTTGAGCAGACAGATCGACGCCGGTTCGTCCACCACGCCGCGCCGGCACGCCCGTTCGCAGAACTCCGGACACAACCGCCCCAGCACCGCCGGCAGCGGAACGTCTTTCCTGACAGTGACGATCGCGTCCTGATACCGACCAGCGGCGACCTGTCGGATCATGTTCGGCACGTCCAGGCCGAGCGGGCAGGCGTGCTGGCACGGCGCGCGGCACTCGCCGGCGTGATCGCTCAGCAGCAGTTCCAATGCC
>JBHHZX010000400.1:0-2811 GCA_046758265.1 Phycisphaerae bacterium | reverse complement strand
ACGAATACTTCCAGGTCGAAGCGAGCATTGCCGAAGGCTTGTCTCCCACCGAGGACGGGAAGAACCACCTGTTTGAGTGCCCATCCGACCGGGGCGACGCGTACTTTCAGCTCGAGGGCACGTATTTTGTCGAGCACGGCACGAGCTACACCTACGCCAGCGACAGCAGCGATCCGTTCGTGCCCACGTTCGGAATACAGACCTGCCGCGGCCTGTCCCCGACGAAGGTCAAGTACCCGGCCAAGAAGATTGTCTTCCAGGAACCGATCTTCAATCCGTCGTTTGACATGGGTGATCCACTAGCCCACTGGCACGATACCGAGCGCCACCACGGCAACCTGCTGTTTGCCGACGGGCACGCGGATTTCGTGTTTACGCAGATCTTCGAGTGGGACGCCGATCCGAATGAGAACAATCCCTACTACTGACCGTCGCAGCCGGTGGGTGGCGGGGCGCGGGCAACGGGGTCCCGGCCGATGAGGGTCGCCTGTCTCGCCGCCGGCGCGGGGCGCATGTACTGCGGCAGTTGCATGCACGCCAACCGGCTGGCGGCGACGCTCATTGCCGAGGGCCGTGACGTGGTGCTTATTCCGCTCTACACGCCGTTGCGGACCGACGAGCCCGACGCGAGCCAGCGGCGCGTGTTCTATGGGGGCATCAACGTGTACCTCCAGCAGGTCGTGGCCCTGTTTCGGCATACGCCCTGGTTTTTCGATTGGTTGCTCGATGCGCCGGCGCTATTGCGCGGCCTCGGGCGATTGACGTCCAGCACGCGTCCCGAAGCACTCGGCGCCCTAACGCTTTCGGTCTTGAAGGCCGAGCATGGGGCGCAGCGAAAAGAACTGGAAAAGCTCGTCGTCGGCCTGCGGCAACTGCGGCCGGACCTGTTGCACCTGCCGAATCTCATGTTTGTCGGTTTGGCGCGGCAACTGAAGGCAAACGTCGGCGCACCAGTGCTGTGCGGCCTGGTGGGTGAAGACGTCTTTTTAGACCGGCTCCCCGAGCCATATCGCAGCGACGTGTTTGAAGCCATTCGGCAGCGGGCCGAGGACGTGGATGGCTTTGTGGCTCTGACGGAGTATTACGCCAAACACGCTGCACAGTATTTCGGCTTGCCCTCCGATCGTGTACACCGCATCGCGATGGGCATCCGGGCCGCTGACTTTTCCGAAGCGGCGGCCCCGGCCGACGAACCGTTCACGATCGGCTACCTGGCGCGGATTTGCCCGGAGAAAGGTTTGGCCGAGCTGTGTGAGGCGTTCGTGCGACTTCGTCGCGCCGGGAAAGACTGCCGGCTGCGCGTAGCCGGTTACCTGGGCAAGGCCGACCGGCCCTATTTCGACCGCGTCCTCCCCGCGATCCGGCAAGCCGGGCTCGATGACAACGCATTCGAATACGTCGGCGAAGTCACCCGGCAGGAGAAACATCGCTTCCTGCGGTCGCTGCACGTTCTCGCCGTGCCCACGACCTATCCCGAGTCCAAAGGCCTCTACGTGCTCGAAGCGCTGGCCGCCGGCGTGCCGGTCGTGCTGCCGAGCCACGGCTCGTGTCCCGAACTGATCGACGCCACCGGGGGCGGCCTGCTGCATGAGGCGGCCAACTCTCGGGCTCTGGCAGAGGTGCTCGCCCGCTTAATGGGCGATTCCGCGCTGCGGCGCCGTCTCGCCGCCGACGGCCGTGACGCCGTTCACAAATCGTTCACCGCCGACCGGATGGCCGCTCAGGCCTGGCAGCTCTTCCAACAATTCGCCTCGCCAAGGCCGTCCGCAGACAGTACGTTGCCCGAACGTGGACCATGTTGAAGGCCGAATCGATCCACAAGCGCTTTCCGACGCGCGCGGGTGAGCTGACTGTGCTGCGCGACGTGTCGCTGACGCTGGACGCCGGCGAGTCCGCGGTCATCGTGGGGCCATCCGGGTCCGGCAAAAGCACGTTGCTGAACATCCTCGGAACGCTCGAGCCGCCGACCGAGGGTCGCGTCCTGCTCGGCGACTGCGATCCGTATTCTCTGGCGGAACGTGAGCTGGCCCGCTTCCGGAATCGCAGCGTCGGCTTCGTGTTTCAGGATCACCACTTGCTGCCGCAGTGCTCGGTGCTGGAGAACGTGCTGCTCCCGACTTTGACAGAGAAACGCGCCGAAGACACCGTGGCCCGCGCCCGCGAACTGCTCGAACGTGTGGGGCTCGGCCAGCGGCTTGACCACCGACCGGCCGAGCTATCCGGCGGCGAGAAGCAGCGTGTCGCCGTCGCTCGCGCGCTCATTAACCGTCCCAAGTTGCTGCTCGCGGACGAGCCGACCGGCAACCTCGATCGCCGGACCGCGAAGCGTATCGGTGACCTGCTGGCCGAGCTGCATCACGGGCAGGCGCAGATACTGCTGATTGTCACCCACAGCCAGGCGCTCGCCGACCGCTTCACGCGGAAGTATGAACTTGTCGACGGCGCTCTGGTAGCGTGCTGAAGAGAACCCCGTGCGTCTTCGAACGCTCTATCGCGGCAGTCTTCGACATCATTGGCGGGCGCACCTCGCCGTCGGGCTGGGCGTGGTCACCGCTGCCGCAACGCTGACCGGCGCGCTGCTCGTCGGCGACGCGATGCGCGGCAGCCTGCGCGAAGTGGCGTTCGGCCGACTCGGCCGGATCGATTACGCGCTGGTCGCCCCGCGCTTCTTTCGGGAGGCACTGGCTGAAGAAATCGGCGCCGCGGCGGGATTTGACCGTGCGTGCGCTCAGGTTTGTCCGGCAATTCTTGCCCGCGGCGCTGCAACGCACGCCGGGTCACGGGCGTCCGTCGAGCGTGTTAACGTCATCG
>JBHHZX010000399.1:0-2838 GCA_046758265.1 Phycisphaerae bacterium | reverse complement strand
CGAGATCTGTGGCACTCTTCCGAGGCCCGACCGTACTGTGAGCCCTGAAGTGCCAGTTCTGGCAGAACAGGCAGTTGAATGAGCAGGCTTCGTAGAACACGGCCAGGTTCGAATGTCCGTGCTCAGCGTTCTTTGTGTCGGTGAAATCCGGATACCCGGCCGGGCCGGAAGCAGGGCAAACCCAGTCCGCCACACAGTTCGTCGGCAGAGGGTCGTAGTACCACTGCACGGCCCCGGCTTGGGCGTCGCCGCCGCTGAGCCGCCCCTCTTCATTACGCCGGACGCCACAGTAGCCGATCTGCCCGCTATTGATTTTGCAAGCGTTGACACACCTCTGGCAGGCGATGCCCCGCGCCGTCTGGGGTGGGTGCTTCGGCAGCCGGAACTGACGCCGCGCACCGGCGTGCGCAACCGCCGCCTGCGCGCGGGCTTGCCGCGTATCGGCCAGGATGCACGCGGCACACAAGCTGAGGGCACGACTGATTTCACGCGACTGACGGCGACAGACCAGGCATTCGCCCATCTCATCGTCCCCTGCTGAGCACGGCACGGCGCCCCGGCCGGCGGACGGCCGGTGCAGGCCCCCGCGCCGCGAGTGGGCTACCATTCACCCGCGTCCGATTGCTCAAAGCCGGGAGTAATCGACCGGCACATCGGCCGGCAGGCGCGGCAGCTCGGGACGATCGGCGTCCAGGTATTTGAGCGCGGACGCGGTGTTAAAAAGCACGATCCGCTCGTCGGGCCGCAGTCGGCCGTCGCCAAGAAGCTGCTTGGCCGCGACCACGCACGCGGCTGTCTCCGGGCAGATGGCAATCCCCTCCAGCGCGGTCGCTTGGCGCATCGCCGGCACGATAGCGCCCTCCGGCACCGCCACGGCTAGGCCGCCCGACGCGCCCACGGCGTCAAGGATCATGAAGTCGCCGATGGCGGCCGGCACGCGGATGCCCCAGGCAGTAGTCTGGGGGCTGTCCCAGGTGTCCGCAAAGCGTCGCCCGGATTCAAACGCGCGTACGATCGGAGCGCAGCCGTCGCTTTGCACGGCGATCATGCGCGGCAGCGTGTCCTTGCGCAGCCAACCCAGCTCGCGCAGCTCGTTGAAGGCCTTCCACATTCCAATCAGGCCGGTCCCGCCACCGGTGGGATAGAGGATGGCGTCGGGCAGCCGCCAGTCAAACTGCTCGGCGAGCTCGAGCCCCATCGTCTTCTTCCCCTCGATTCGATACGGTTCTTTCAGCGTGGCGACGTCGAACCAGCCGATCGCGTCGCGACCCTCGCGAACGAGGCGGGCGCAATCGGTGACCACGCCGTCTACGAGGAAGACCCGCGCCCCGGCCTGCAGGCATTCGGACTGATTGGCGGCGGGTGTATCGGCCGGCATGAATACGAAGACTTCCATCTCGGCGCGGGCTCCATACGCGGCCAGGGCGCCACCGGCGTTTCCGGCGGTCGGTGCGGCCAGGCGTTTCAGCCCGAACTGTTTGGCCATGCTCACGGCCATCGCCATGCCGCGGCTCTTGAACGACGCCGTCGGCAACTGCGCTTCGTCCTTGATCCACAGGTCGGTCAGGCCCAATTCCCGCCCGAGCCGCCGGGCCGCTAGCAGGGGCGTCATCCCCTCGCCGAGCGAAACGATCGCCTCGTCGTTGGCGACAGGCAGCATTTCGCGATACCGCCAGAGCGTGGACGGCCGTGAAGCGAGGTCCGCCGGCCGCAGCGCGTCGCGGATCGCGGCCAGATCGTAGCGCACCCAGAGCGGTCGCTCGTTGTGCATCGTTTGCACACGGTCGGCAGGCAACTTCGTTCCATCGATCGCGGATTCGAGATGCGTGACAAAACTCATCATTGTTCATGATATCGTCGCAGCGCAAACCAGGGAAAGCCGTACACCGCGTGCCCGTCCCGACGCCTGTGCAATCAGGACGAAACCACGGGGCGCAGAAAGAACCGTTCGGCCTCCAACTGCGCTCGCAGCGTTCGATGGGCAGGCCGGTGTTCCCCTGGCACGACACGAGACCTGCCGGGCTCCGGTTCGGCGTTCGAGGGTTGCGCCGGCCCGCCTATAATATGGATGGCGTCTGAACGTCGGGCGCCTTGTCGCCCCGCGGATGGCAGGAGCGGAAGCCGCGATGGAACCCGGTTTCGAGCTGTTCGACCACACAGCAGACATCGGTGTGCGGGTCTTTGCCAGTTCCCTGCCTGAGCTAGTCCGACCCGCCGGCGAAGGGCTCTACGCTGTCATCGGTGAGTTGGTGCCGGCCGGCGAGCCACGAGCGGCGCGCTTTGACTTTCGTGACCACGACCCGCCGTTCCTGCTGCGGGATTATCTGGCGGAGCTGCTGCTGCTCTTCGAATGCGACCGCCGCATCATGACGACGCTTGACGTGGAAGCCTTTTGGGCCGGGCGACTGGCGGTCGCCGGGGAGAGCCGCGCCGTGAACAAGGCGAGCAGCCTATTTCACCACGAGGTGAAGGCCATTACGTATCATGAACTGGGCATCCGCTCGAGACCGGGCGGATACGAAGCGACATACATCGTGGACATCTGAGCCATGAGTGAAGCATACACCGGACCTTTGGAGCAAGTCGGTCCCTGCACGTGGCGCATCCCGAAGTCATACAAGCCCGGAATGCGCGTGGACGGGTTGATTTACGCCGACGACGTTCTCATGCAAGCCATTCGGCAGGACAAGTCGCCCGAGCAGGTCGCCAACGTCGCCTGCCTGCCGGGTATCGTCCGCCATTCGCTGGCCATGCCTGACATTCACTGGGGCTATGGCTTCTGCATCGGTGGGGTCGCCGCAACCGATCCCGACCAAGGCGGCGTGATCAGCCCGGGAG
>JBHHZX010000398.1:0-2860 GCA_046758265.1 Phycisphaerae bacterium | reverse complement strand
AGCCGCGCGCCGCGGTCCGATCAACTACTCGTCTGCCGGTTTGCCCTCCGGCGTTTCAAAAGCCGGCGGTGCCTCCGGCGCCGTTTCGGCTGCGGCTCGCGGCTTGGCCTCGGTTACGCCTGTCGTCGTGGTTTCGGTCGCGGCTTGGGCCGTGGCTTCCGTTGCGGGTTCCGTCATAGCCTTTGCCGCGGCTTCACGCTCGTCGATGGCGGTCTTGGGCTCGGACCACGACTCGTATTTGGCCCGGTGCGGACCGCCCTCGCCACGCCGACCGTCGCCCGACATAGGCTGGAGCGGCTGCTCGGGCGGCAAGCTCTTGAGTTCGGCCAGACGCGCGTCGCTGATGCGATCGGCGCGAAGCACCAGCGTGCGCAGGATCAGCTCGCTGAGCCGGGCGTCGCGTTCCAGGTCGGCGATGTGACCGGGGTCTGCGTCAAAGTAGGTCAGCACGTAGGTGCCGCGCTTGCGTCCTTTGATCTCGTAGGCCAGCTTGCGCTCGTCGAACTTCACGCACACCTGCAGGTCGGCCTGGCTGCGATCGCACAGACGGCGGATTTCCGCTTCTATTTCGGACCACTGGTGAATGCTCGTGTTGTCGAACAGAAACACTCCTTCGTAGCGCTTCAAGGCGATTCTCCTTCTGGCGCGTCGTCGCTCGAGGGCTGCTGCTCGCCCCGAGCCCCGTCGCCCCGTCTGGGATTGAACCGGTTCATCGCCGCGTCAATTCCTCCATCCAGCCAGCACTCGACCGCGTCGGCCGCCGTGCGGACGGCTTGCTCGATCCGTTCGCGTTCGTCCGGCGCGAAGCGGCTGAGCACGTACGCGGAGGTGACGGATTTGTCCACCTTTCCGATTCCGATCCGCAGCCGGGGAACGTCGTTGCTGGCCAGGCGCAGCAGAACGTTCTCGAGTCCCTTGTGTCCGCCTCCGGAGCCGCCCGCCCGCAGCCGGAGGCGTCCCGCCTCCAGGTCCAGGTCGTCGCAGACGATCAGCAAGTCCGTGCAGGCGAGCTGGTAAAACTTTCCGGCGGCGAGCAAGCTGCGCCCGCTGAGATTCATCAAGGGTTGCGGCTTGAGCAGCAGGACGCGCTGGCCGGCGACCTGCGCCTCCGCGATCAGCGCCTCGTAACGGGGCTCGTACTTCTCCACATCCACGCCCCACCGCCGCGCCAGCTCGTCCACGACCGCGTAGCCGGCGTTGTGGCGGGTGTGGGCGTAGCGTGGGCCGGGATTGCCAAGACCGGCGACCAGCTTCACGGCTAGCCCTCACCCTCGCTCTCCTCTTGCTTTGCTGCCCGGCCGATGACCTCGGGTTCCTCGCCGCCTTCTTCAATTGCCAGCTCGGCTTCCTCCTCCTCGATGGTGACGCCGCGCTTGGCCCGGACGGTGGCGATGACATCGTCCAGGTTGTGACGGGTCGAGACGCCTGCGGGTAATTGGATGTCGCGGACGTGCAGCGCCTCGCCGACGCCGAGGTGATCGATCTTCAGTCGCAGCACCTCGGGAATATTCACCAGCGGGCATTCGATGTCGAGGTCCGTAAGCACCTGGATCAACTCGCCGCCTTCGTGCACGCCGTGCGGCTCGCCGCGGAACTCGATCCCCACGTTGACGTGTACGCGTTCGTCGACGTCCACGCGCATCAGGTCGGCGTGGATCGGCAGATGTTGCAGGTGGTCGTACTGCACGTCCTTGAGCAGGAATTGCGTTTCCTGTCCGTCGATCGCGAGCCTGATCACGTGCTGGGCATGCTCGAGTGCCAGCAGCAGGTCATGCCGCGACAAGGCCACGGTCTCCGGGGGCAGTCCGTGTCCATAGATCACGGCGGGCACCAGACCGCGCTTCCTCAGGCGGGCATTGGCGTGGCGTCCGCCCGGTTTCCGCGTTTCACCTTGAATGCTTGCGATCTGCATCGCCTGACTCCCTGGCAGGCCTACTTCATAAACAGACTGCTCACTGATTCGTTGCGATAGATCCTTCGAATCGCTTCGCCCAAGAGCTCACTGACCGTCAAGACCGTGAGGTTTGGCAACCGCTGCCGGGCTTCGTCCGAGAGCGGGATCGTGTCGGTGACTGCCAGCTGGTCGATGCCCGCCCCGCTCAGGCAGTCCACCGCCGGTTCGCAGAGCACACCGTGGGTGGCGGTCACGACCACGCGCTTGGCCCCGCGCTCGCGGACGATCTTGGCCGCGTCGACGACGGTGCCGGCCGTTGCGATCATATCGTCCACCATCAGGACGCTCTTGCCCTCCACGTCGCCGATGATGTTATGCAAATGCGCCTCCGAGCCGCTGACACGGCGTTTGTCGATGATCGCCAGCTCGCCTCCCAGCCGCTCCGCATATAGGCGCGCCCGCTTAGCGTTGCCGATGTCCGGGCTGACGACTACCAGCGGGCCCAGCTCGAGCGACTCGAAAAACGTCGTGATCACGGGCTCGGCCGATAGATTGTCCACCGGAATGTCGAAGAAACCCTGAATCTGCGCCGCGTGCAGATCGAGCGTGACGAGGCGGTCGGCGCCCGCGACGGTCATCAGGTTGGCAACCAGCTTCGCCGTGATCGGCACCCGGCCCTCATCTTTGCGGTCCTGCCGGGCGTAGCCGAAGTAAGGGCAGACGACCGTGATGCGATTGGCGGAGGCGCGTTTCAAGCAGTCAACGTAAATCAGCAGCTCCATCAGGTGGTCGTTGCCGGGAAAGCAGGTCGATTGGATGACAAACGCGTCGCGACCACGAACATCCTCGAAGAGCTTCAGCGAGATCTCCCCGTCCGGGAATCTCTCCGACTGCACGCGCCCCAGCGATATGCCGAGGTAATCGACTACCCGCTCCGCCAGACGCGGGTTGCTGCGCCCCGAAAAC
>JBHHZX010000397.1:0-2885 GCA_046758265.1 Phycisphaerae bacterium | reverse complement strand
TCCCATTTCCGGTAGCCTCCGCTTCGCGAGAGCGCCTTGCCGCCTGCGAGTCAATGAACTGTCCGCTCCTCACCGCCCGTCAGACACTGTCGCCGCGCAGGCCGCGTCCTGTAAGCAGCCGGCGACGCGCGGCGCGAAGCCCGCCCCGCGCGACCGGCCCTTATCCGCCGAGCGAAAGCATCGTGAGCGACTGTGCCGGGGAGCCGACCGCGGGCTTACCGTTGACGGCGGAGCGCAGCACCGCGTCGGCGCCACGCGCGTCAAGAACGCGCCCATCCCAGCAGCGACTCAAGTCAAGGTGATTGTCGTCGTGCACACACGCCACGATCAACCCCCGTGCCGTCACTCGAAGCCGGCGACAGCGCGAGCAGAATGGTCGCGTTGTCGGAGCGATGACCCCGATCACGCCCCGCAACCCCCGGCCGATAGCGGCATAATCCAGGGTGGGTTGCCCGAGGCTCTGGGGCAGCGGGCGAAGCTCGAAGCGCTCCGCCAATCGTTCGAGTATCTCGGTCGCCGGCACGAGATGTTCATTGGCGACGTGGGCCAGGGGCCCAATCGGCATCACTTCCAGGAAGCGGACGACGCAGCCGCGCGACAGGCCCCACTCGGCCAGATCCGCCAGTTCCTCGGCGTTCACGCGGCGCTGGGCAAGCACATTTATTTTGACCGGCGCCAAACCGGCCTCGACCGCGGACTCGATGCCGCTGAGCGTACGGGACAGATCGCCGCCGCGGGTCAGGTAGGCAAAGCGGCCGGGCTCGAGCGTGTCCAGCGAAATATTCACCCGGGACAGCCCCGCGTCCCGCAACGCGGCGGCCTCGTGTTCCAGCGCCTGCGCGTTGGTGGTCAGCGTGATCTGATAGAGGCTGTCGAGCCGTGACAATCTTTCGATCAGCGGAAGCAGTTCCGGATACAGCAGCGGTTCGCCTCCGGTCAGCCTGAGGTGTCGAATGCCATGCCCGTGCGACAGCCAACGAACGATCTCAAACGCAAAGTGTGCGTCGATCATGCGGCCCCGGGGTTGCACACCCGTCGGAACACAATACCGGCAGGCCAGGTTGCAATGATCGGTCAGCGACAGACGCAGGTGATCGATTTCTCGTCCGCAACCGTCGATCATCGCAGTCGGCTCCCTACAGCCGCGATCCATTTTCTACTCTGGCGACAGACCGCGCGACGGCTATCGAGCAGCGCGGCGCGGCGGCAGCCATGCTCGCAGCAGCTCGCGAGCAGGAGACGTGCCACTTTGGCAATTACTGCCGCCTCGTCCGGCTCCGCGAGGCGCAGCGCCTTTTCGACGCACACCCGCACGCACCGGCCACGGCCGTCGCACCCTAGCACATTAACACTGTAAACGATCTCGTCGCTGTTTTCCAGTTGAGCGCGCCGACCGGACAATCGCGTGTGCTGCTTCAGTCGGAATTGGAGAATCCGGCCGTTTGAGTTACACCTAGAGGTGACGCCAGACGGAGGACGATCCAATGCCAAGGCAACGACGGAATTTCACAGGGGCGGAGAAGATGGTCATCCTGCGGGAGCACCTGATCGAGAAGGTGCCCATCTCGGAGGTCTGCGATAAGCATGGCCTCCAGCCGGCCATGTTCTGCCAGTGGCAGAAGAGGCTGTTCGAGGACGGGGCGGCGGTCTTCGGTCGGCCCCGTCGCCTGGTGGGCGAATACGTGGCGCATTACAACACGGTTCGGCTTCACAGTGCGATCGGCTACGTGACGCCGGCGGACAAGCTTGAAGGTCGCGAACAGGAGATCTTCGCCGCGCGAGATCTCAAGCTGGAAGAGGCGCGGCAGGTTCGAAAGGCTCGGCGGCAGGCCGCCCGGGAACAGTCCGCCGCAGTACGTGGCCTGGGACGAAGAAGAGTGATTCCTTTGCAAGGCGAGGATTCGCCATGGTCGCGAAACTCGTAAGACTGGCTCAGCCTGCCGATCCCACCATCGACCAGGTCTTTACCGCACGACCGTCGCGTGAGGTCCCTCGCCGGCGGTCCAATACCCGGCGCGGAACATGAACGCCCGGCCGGCTTGGTGCATGGCGTTGTAGGCGATATTGAACGCCCACTCCGGACTCGTCTCGATGACGGTCGCCACCGACTTCGTCCATGACATCGTCGGCAACTTGGTCTTCGACGGCGCGTACTGGTACCAGTACGACGCGTGGAACCGCCTGCTCCAGGTCAATCACGCCGGGACGCTCTCGGCCACGGATTTCCTCACCAACGGACAGCTCGATCCTGAGCCCGGACATGAGCCGGGCGAGCTGGTTGCCCGCTTCGCCTACGACGGGCTCGGGCGGTTAATCCACAAGCAGGGCACCTTGGACTCGGGGCAGCTGCTGAAGGAGGACTACTACTACGACGGCGTCCGGCGGATTCAGGCCGCCATCCAGCGGCCGCCAGCCGCGCCGCCACCACCGCCGCCGCCGGAGAGCATGTTCGAGATGATGGGCTTCTTCGGCGGTGTGTGGGGTCGGACGGAGCGGGAGTACGTCTACGGCCCGGAGTACGTGGATGAATTCGCGTTCGTACTGGACGAGGCCGGCGACGCGTTCTACGTCCTCCAGGACGCCAACTACAACGTGATGGCGTTGGTCGATGCGGCCGCCGAGGTGGTCGAGCAGTACGTTTACGGCCCGTACGGCGATCTGGTCCCGGTCCACGCGGACAACCCGGCCGACCCGCTGGCCCGGATGGGCCATCAGGGGCTGTTCTTCGCGCGGCTGGACGGCTGGGCCGACGATCCGCCGATGGTCCCGGGCGCTGTCGGTCTCTACTACAACCGCAACCGCTGGTACAGCCCACACTTAGGCCGTTTCATCGAGCGCGACGTCAACGAAACCGCCTTGCCGATCATCAGCGCGTTGGCGTTCAA
>JBHHZX010000396.1:0-2889 GCA_046758265.1 Phycisphaerae bacterium | reverse complement strand
ATGAGCGCGCATGGGGCTCCGTCGTTCGAGACCTCCAATGCCTTACGTGCCTACTCGGGCTGGGCGGCGTCCTTACGTGGGGAGTCGTCGGTCGCATGAGCCGCGCGGCGCTGCTGCCCGCGCGTGACCCGCGGCTGGCCGAGTCACTGGAATTCGAGAATATCTGAGGTCGCCTACGTGGCACACGAACAACACCCCAATCCGAACGTTCAGGACGACCCCAGTGCGATGCCGGTGATCATTACGGGTGTCGCCGGGTCGCTGCTGGTCGTCGTCACCATCATCGTGCTGCTCGCGCTCTACCACCGCACGGAGAGCGCGCTGATTCGCGAACGCGTCTACGACGCTCCGTCGATCGCCGTCGAGCAACTGCACGCCGATCAGGAAGCCAAGCTGAACGTTCCAGGCTGGATCGACCGGGAGGAGGGCATCGTGGCGATTCCGATTGAGGACGCCATCCGGCGGGTCACTCGCGAGCTGGCCGCGAGTCAGGATGGAACCGGCCCCTGGAGCCCACGGCCTGACGAGCGTTCGCCGAGCCCATCGCCGACCGACGACCTGGAGAGCCAGCCGAGCAACGCGGACACGCCCGATCGGCCGAGTCCGGACCAGCCGGCCGAGTCACCCGGCCGACCCTGACCCGTTCGCCGGCTTCGGTGCGCGGCGGACGCAGCGGGGCTGCTTGTACTATACTCTTGAAGTGACGGGCCGAGTCTTCGCGTTCGCTCCTGCACAAAGAGAGACGATCATGATAGCGACCATCTTCAGGCGGCGTTTTCGAGCGCTGGTGTCCCTGTTGCTGCTGACCGTCGGGGCGGCGACCGTCCCGGCGCGGGCCCAGATCAATCGCGGCACGCCGGAACAACTGCAAGACGTTAGCATCACGGAGCAACTCGACGCGCAAATCCCACTCGACCTTCAATTCGCGGATGAAGACGGGCGGGCGGTCAGACTCCGCGACTACTTCACAGGCGAGCGTCCGGTCATCCTGACGCTCAACTACTACCGCTGCCCCATGCTGTGCGGGCTGATACTCAACGGGATGGTCGCGGGGCTCAAGCCCATCAGCCTGGACCCCGGTGAAGATTTCGAGATTGTCACGGTCAGCTTCGACCCCCTGGAAGGATCGCCGCTCGCCCAGGCCAAGAAACGAAACTACGTCAACGAATACGGCCGCTCGTCCGCCGCGCAGGGCTGGCACTTCCTGACCGGCCAGCGGGACGAAATCAAAGCCCTGACCGGCGCGGTGGGCTTCCACTATCGCTGGGTGGAAGAGCGTCAGCAATGGGCGCATCCGGCCGCCTTGATCATCTGCACGCCCGACGGCCGCGTCTCACGCTACCTGGGCGGCGTGCTCTTCGAACCGCAAACGATGCGGCTCTCTCTGGTCGAGGCGTCCGAAGGCAAGATCGGCTCGCTTTTCGACCAGGTGTTCCTCGGTTGCTTCCATTACGTCTCAGATGACGGCAAATACACCGCCAGCGCACTCGGCATCATGCGCCTCGGCGGCGGGCTGACCCTGGTGATTCTGGCAACGACGATTCTCGTGCTGTGGCGACGCGACGCTAACCGGAGAAGACAGCGCACCACGAGCGGCGTGGAAACCCCCCCCGCCTTGAACACGCCACGCAGATCGAAATGACACGCGCAACGCTATTAGCGCAGCAGGATAAGACCTTCTGGATGCCCGAGCCGGCCTCGACCACGGCCGCCAGCGTGGACACGGCCTTTTACTTCATCCTCTTCGTGGCGTTGTTTTTCTTTGTGCTGATCATCGGGTTGATGTTTGCCTTCATCATCATGTACCGGCGGAGGCAACCGGGTGAGGCGGCACCGAGCAAGGTCTCCCACAGCACTCCGCTCGAAATCACCTGGGCAGTGATCCCGATCATCCTCGTCGTCATCATGTTCTGGCTGGGCTTCAAGTCATACATGGGAATGCGGACGATGCCGGCCAACGCCTACGAGATCAATGTCGACGCCAAGAAATGGAATTGGTCCTTCCGCTATCCCGGCGGCATCGACCACGCCGAGCTGCACGTGCCGGTGGACACCGCGGTGCGGCTGGTCATGCGCTCGGAGGACGTAATCCACAGTCTTTACATCCCGGCGTTTCGCGTCAAGCGCGACGTCGTGCCGGGACGCTATGCCGACCTCTGGTTCAAGGCGACGAAAACGGGCACGTTTCCGCTGCTGTGCGCCGAGTATTGCGGCACAAAGCACTCCGACATGAATACGGTCTGCGTCGTTCACGAGCCCGGCGGGTTCGAAAAGTGGCTCGTAACGGCCGACCCGCTCAGGAAGTTGACGCCCGAGCAGTACCAGGAATACCAGGCGAACCCCGCCGCGTTTCTGGAGAAGCACCAGGACGACCCGGTCCTTAGCAGGCTCGAGACGCCGGCGATGCTCGGGGAGAAGCTGGTCGTCAAGAAGGGCTGCATGCAGTGCCACACCAGCGACGGAAAGGCCGGGCAGGGCCGCGCGCCGTCCTTCCTGGGTATGTTCGAACGGGAACACGTGTTCCGTGATGGAAAGACCCTGACCAGGGATTATCCAGACATGACGATCGAGTCGTACGTTCGGGAATCCATTCTCGCGCCGAAAGCGAAGCTCGTCGCCGGTGCCGACGACGTCATGCCGAGACAGACCATCACGGATCGCGAAATCGACCTGATCATCGAGTACCTGACGTCGCTGAAGCAATAGCCGGGGCCGGAGAATTCTCATGTCCAATCCGGACACGATCGCCGCCGCACCCGACCTGCCGCAGGCTCACGGCGTGGTGGGCGACAACTACCTCAACCACGAGCGCGGCCTGCTGTCCTGGCTGTTGACGCTTGACCATAAGCGCATCGGCGTCATGTATCTGGTCGGGATCATCGCGTTCTT
>JBHHZX010000395.1:0-2891 GCA_046758265.1 Phycisphaerae bacterium | reverse complement strand
TGCAATTGTCGCGGAGCATAGCCCGATGGAACGGGTGGGCAAGCCGCCCGTGGCACCCGGCGCTGCAAGGGCGCGCGGAGGAGAAATCCGCTTTGCAACGGCGGAGATCGAAATCTCGGCCCAGGGTCCCATCGATGATCTTCAGCGACGCCGCGTCCTCTGCTCCATTGGTCTGTGGATGCCAAGCAGTTGCAGGAGATTCAGGTGCCATCGGAGCGCAGTTTCAGCCCGGCGCGCACGCCAATTCAACCGCTTCAACCGGCGCTAGCATTCCCCCGCTCCGACTCCGTCCCGCATGGAGCGCTACGAACGCCAACCTTCTTCCCCCATGAGCCTTACAAACCGGCAGCTCAGGTGCTCCTCGCGCTCATAGCCCAACTCGGTCCGGCAAACACGTACCAGGATCTGGTTCGCCAGCTCACCAACCGGGATCACCAGCCGACCACCGATCGCCAGTTGCGCCCGGAGCGGCTCGGGCACGTCGGGTGCCCCGGCGGTCACCATGATGGCGTCGTACGGCGCATGCTCGGGCCAGCCCACTGAGCCGTCGCCGCAGCGAAACGTAACGTTCTCCTGCCCGAGGTGTTCGAGCCGATTCACTGCCGTATTCATCAGCTTCAGATGCCATTCGACCGTGAACACCTGCCGCGCCAGCCTGGCCAGAATCGCCGTCTGGTAGCCCGTCCCCGTGCCGATCTCGAGAACGCGGTGCTCCGGCTGCAACACCAGCAACTCCGTCATCCGGGCCACCATGTACGGTTGTGAAATGGTTTGCTCACAGTCGATCGGCAAGGCGGAATCGCGATAGGCCTGTTTTGATATTGCCTCTGGAACGAACCACTCGCGCGGCACCTGACGCATCGCCTCAAGGACTGCCTCAGACCGAATCCCCCGCCGCCCAAGTTGAGTCCGGACCATTTCCTGCCGTTCGGCGGCCCGGTCGCTCTCGGTGCAATTCCCTGGCATATTATGTATCGTACACGATGAGCCCAAGCATACATATCGGCACTTCGGGTTGGTCGTACAGCGACTGGGTGGGTCCCTTACTATCCCGCCGAGCACCTCGCCGGGGACTACCTTGCCCGCTGCGCCGACCATTTCGACGTTGTCGAGGTGGACAGCACGTACTACCGCGCGGCAAGCCGAAAATGTAGCGTCCGGCCCCCGTGCCGGACCTAGGCGCACCGTAGCGTCGGACCATCACATGCGTCGCCCAACGGTCGCACGCCGCGATCGTGCTTCGCACTCGGCGCGTGCTATAATCCCGGACTCGCGGGAATTTCGCGAGAGTTTGCGGTCAGGCAGGCTGCATGGATCAGAAGCTCATTCGAAACTTTTCGATCATTGCTCACATCGACCACGGCAAGAGCACGCTGGCCGACCGGCTGCTGCAGCGCGCCGGTGCGGTTTCCGCACGCGAGCTCAAGGAGCAACTGCTCGACGACATGGAGCTCGAGCGCGAGCGCGGCATCACCATCAAGGCCAGCGTCGTTACGCTCGACATGGTCGTTGACGGCCAGACCTACATGTTCAACCTGATTGACACACCGGGGCACGTGGACTTCCACTACGAGGTTGACCGCGCCCTGGCGGCCTGCGACGGTGCCCTGCTGGTGGTGGACGCGTCGCAGGGCGTGCAGGCCCAGACGGTCGCCAACGCGTACGCCGCCGCCGCCAACGACCTCGAGATCATCCCGGTGGTCAACAAGATTGACCTGGCCAGCGCGAGCCCGGAAGACACCGCCCTCGAGGTCGAGCACGTGCTCGGTATCAGTTCCGAAAACGTCCAGTTTGTCTCGGCCAAGAGCGGCGAAGGTGTCGAGGGGCTGATCAAGGCCATCACGGAGCTGCTTCCGCCGCCGAAGGGCAACCCCGATGCGCCGCTCCGGGCGCTCATCTTCGACTCGGAGTACAACGACTATCGCGGCGTGATCTGCTACGTCCGCGTCGTCCACGGCACTTTCCGCAAGGGGCGGAAGATCCTGCTGATGGGGCGTGAACGTACCCACCTCGTCACCGAGCTTGGCAAGTTCCGCCCGCGGATGACGCCCTGCGACTCGCTTGCGGCCGGCGAAACCGGCTACATGGTCGCCAGCATCAAGGCGCTGCAGGACGTGACCGTCGGCGACACGATCACCGACGCCGTCCACCCCGCTCCCAAGCCGCTGCCCGGCTACCAGCCGCCGCAGCATATGGTCTTCTGCGACTTCTACCCCTCCAGCGGCGAGAACTACGACGCCCTGGGCGAGGCGCTCGAACGGCTCAGCCTGAACGACTCGTCCTTCACGTTTCACCCGCAGCACTCCGACGCGCTCGGCCCCGGCTACCGCTGCGGCTTCCTCGGCCTGCTGCACATGGACATCGTGCAGGAGCGGCTGGAGCGCGAGTGCGGCGTCAGTGTCGTCCAAACGGCGCCGAGCGTCACCTATGAGGCCGTGCTCCGCGACGGCGGCGTCAGACGCGTCGAATCCGCCGGCGATTTGCCCGACGCGTCGCATATTGAGGAGCTCCGCGAGCCCTGGGTCAAGATGCAGATCATCACGCCGGCCGACGCGATCGGGAGCATCATGCAGCTCGCCGAGCAGAAGCGCGGCGAGTACAAGCGGCAGGAGTACCTCTCGCCGCAGCGCGTGATTCTGACCTACGAGTTCCCGTTCAACGAGATCCTGTACGATTTCTACGACAAGCTCAAAAGCGTGACGCGCGGCTACGGCACGATGGACTACCACGTCGTCGGCTTCCGGGCCGGCGACCTGGTCAAGCTCGACATCCTCGTCAACGGCGTGCCGGTCGATGCGCTCAGCCTGATCTGTCACCGCTCGCGGGCGGACCACCGCGGCCGGCGGTTCCTGATCAAGGACCACCCGATGACCCCGTTTCCTTTCGAGGAA
>JBHHZX010000394.1:0-2918 GCA_046758265.1 Phycisphaerae bacterium | reverse complement strand
GGAATCTTGAACCGCTCGGCTCGACCTCCGCTTCATAGTTTCACCCGTTTTGAGATAGTCTCCAAGGAGGGGGGTGCTGGTGGGGCAGAGCGAGTCTTCGAGGCCTGCCGTCACTGACAATCGACCGAGAGCGGCAGGTCTCGAAGACTCGACCTGCCCTATGTATCCACCTCATCAGCCGGCAGACCGCTGGCGATCTCGACCACCTCGAACTCGCGCTCGCGCCCGTCGAGATTCAGCGTTCTACGCTCGCCGACGCGCGATCCCATAAGTTGCAGGCCGACCGGTGCCTGGTAGTTGTAAATACCGCGGTCCACATCGGTGTCGAACGGCCCGAGGAAGGTCATGACACGGCACGCGCCGTCCGCAAGGTCGCGCAGCCTGACACGCGACCCGACGCCAACGCGGTCGGTCGGGACCTGGTGCGATCTAATCGTGTCGGCCAATGCGAGATCGCTGTTCATTTGCGCCAGCCGCGCTCGCAGAAAGTCCCGTTCTTCCAGTGCAAACTTGTATTCGGAGTTCTCGCTCAGGTCGCCGTGCGACGCGGCTTCGCCGATGCGCTTGGCGTTTTCGTGCATCGTTACGTTGACGAGATGGTCGCGCTGCTCGGTTTTTCGCTGAAGACCGGCGGCGGTATTCCAGAGCACGTCGGGATCCTCCCAGGGTTGAAGCCGGCGCTGTGGGGCGACCCAGAGGGCGGGGTGTACCGCGCGTAGCAGCTCGAGCAGGCGCAGCCGAGCGTTGTCGCCAATCCCTTCGAGCCGCAGCAGTTGCGATCGCAGCGTGACCGCCCGCTCGGCTCCAATCCGCGGGATGCACTCACGCACGCGGGCGTAATCACGTAACGACAGGGCGGCCCGCACGCGCTGGCGAAAGCGCCTCGTCACGTCCGAGCCGGGGTTCAATGTGCGGCCCAGGGCGCTAAGCGTTTGCACGAGTGTGGTGAACAACGCATCGTCTGCCGGCAGGCGAAGCCCGGTTGCCTCCTTCGACCCCTTCCACAGCCAGTAGATCAGTTCGGGGTAATCAACCGGGTCCGCCAGGGCCGTGTCGATGTGTGTCTGAACCAGTTCGAGCAAATCCGCCGCGCGGGCCAGCGCGATGATCCGGTCAAGCAGCATGGCCGGGGCGACCGGCACCAGTTCGACCGCCCGGGCCGCTGCGTCGTGCGGCCGCGCCGTCGCCAGCGCCGTCAGCGCGCGGGCCCATAGCGTCTCGCTCTCAAGCCCGGCGATCAGTGTGGCCGGATCATCGCTGCCGCGAAGCAGCGCCACCCCAAGCTCCCTTGCCTCGTCGTCGAGGCCGTCAGCGACTTCGCCGATTCTTTCGCTCACGAGCGCACAGGCCAGGGCTTCGGAAGGTCGTTTGTCTTCGATCGACATCCGGTGCCGATCGAGGCGTGCCTGGCAGCGTGCCAGCAGCCCGACATCGGGTTTCTCCTGATGCCGGCGTTTCTCACGCAGGTAACTTTCGAGCGTCGCCAGCCACTCGTCCGGGCCGCTTTGCTGCGCGAACCTTTCCCACGTGGCATCCTCAAGCGTCCAGGCCCGGGACGTATAGCGCAGCAAGACCGGGGCGCGGCCTTCGATGATCACGTGCGGCGACTGCTGCAAAGCGGCCCGCGCCTTGGCCCACCACTTGGACCACTCCTTGGCCGAAAGGTGTTTCGGAACGAGCTCACGCTTCAGCACGTCCCGGCTGATCGCCTCGCCGTGCGCGTGGATCAGGTCAATCACGACCGCGACCGGATCCGATTCCAACAGTTCCGCCAGCCGATCGGGCTCGAGGGCCCGCATGACGCGGAAGTCATCGGGCGTGGCGCGTTCGTACTCGCGGGAAAGCTCGAGCGGCGTGATCGTTTTCGGCCGTCCGTGCTGCCGCAACGTGACCAATCCGTGCTCGAAATCAACGTCGAGCACCTCGACCACGACGTCTTCGACGCGACTAATCAGTGCGTCGCCGGGCTGAAGCGACAGGCACATGTCGATCAGCCGGATGGCGTTGCGGGCGGCGCGTCCGGCGGCCAGTCCGCAGATCTCGAGCAGCGCGTCAAAACCGGGCCGATCTCCATGCACTTGCCGATAGAGTGCCACGGCGCGCTGGCGCAGCTCATCGTTGTTCGGATCGCCCAGCAAAGCGACGCGGGCGATTTTCAGCGCTGCGCTCGGATCGTCCAGCACGTCGGCAGATTCGAGCACCATCTCGCCGAGGGTGGCGGCGTGGTCGGCACGGGAAAGCCGTTCGAGTTCTTCGAAGGGGGCGACCAGCTCCGCGAGTTGCAGATTACCCTCCGCCAGCATCTCGAGGCAGAGGTTTTCGAACCCGTCGAGGTCACCGTCTCTCACGAGTTGCAGCATCTTCGATGCAATCATGGGACTCCCTGTTGTCCTTCTCAGAGCCCTAGGTGGCGCCGGCGTCCCGCCGGTGCGAACACGGGCAAGATGCCCGTGCCACCCTATTCTGAGACCCGTGCCAGCCTATTTTGAGACCAGCTCCCAGGCTTCCAACGCGGCCCGCCTGACGGACGTCAGCGCTGGCTATTCGTTCCCGTCCTGGTCGTCGCTCTTCATATGATCCCGGGCGCGTTTCTTCGCCTGAAGCAGGCGCGACGTGAAGTCCACCTCCGTCGTCTGCACCTTCTTCTTCGTCGGGCGCGCCACCACCGGCCTCTCCAACTCCGACGCCCCGTCCAACGCCTTGCTGAGTTCTTCGGTCACTTTCGAATCCGGCACCGTCGGCTCGTAGCGCGCCGCGCGGTCCGGAGCCGGACCGGCCTCAGTCGGTTCCCGGTCGGCGCGCATGTCATCCCGCACCCGTTCGCGCGTACCTTTCAAAGTGGAAAGGACCGCCGCGCTGGCTTCCGCCGGCTGGCGCTTACCGGCCATCTCGCCGATGAATCTGCGCACCTTGCGGCC
>JBHHZX010000393.1:0-2918 GCA_046758265.1 Phycisphaerae bacterium | reverse complement strand
GGGGAAACCGCGTTCCTCAGCGCCGAAGTGGACGACGATTATCAACTCATTCAAAACGGCGTGTACAACATCGACGCCGATGGCATCCACAGGATCGCTGATCTGAGTACCACGATTCCCGGCGCCGATGAGGAATTCGCCTTCATCACCGAAGTAGCTCGATCCGATAGCATGGTCGCCTTCAAGGGCCAAGGCGCAGAGCTACGAGAAGGTATCTACGCATGGGACGGCGGTGAACTGAGCGTTGTCGCGGACGAGAACACGGCTGTTCCGGGTTCTTCGGCCACCTTCCTTCGTTTCTGGTCTTTCGACGTCGACGGGCACACCGTCGCTTTCGACGCCGGCCATCTGGCGGCGCCCGAAGACTACCGACGGGGAATCTATGGCACGGCCGGCGGCCTGCACGTCATCGTGGACGATGCCACCATGATTCCGGGCGGCGAAAACCCGTTCGCCGGGTTCAGGTCCGTGTCCGCGGATGAGGGCGCCATCGCCTTTGTGGGAGCAGAGTATCACTGGTGGAGTTCGCCGCGCGGCGTATACACGACGTTAGGTGGACTGCGCGCCGTGGCCGAGCGCGGTCAGCCGGTGCCTGGTGGTTCCGCGACGTTCCGCTCGTTCAGCAACTGCATATTCGATGACGACGCGATTGTTTTCACCGCTGGCACTTCGGACGACGAGTACGGGGCCTATGCCGAGGTTCGTGGCACGCTGATCAAGCTGTTTGACCGGAGCGATTTTACCGACGGGGATCCAACTTTGCGCGTGAGTGTATCCACCGGCGGGCCGCACGCGTTGGATGACAGGCGTCTCGCCCTGTTCGTTCGTTACGAGGACGAGAGCCAGTTCATCTACATCGCCACGATCTGTCTCGCTGATCTCGATAGCGATGGCACCGTCAACGGGGACGACCTCGAGACGCTGTTGAGCAACTACGGATCGAGCGGCATGGATGAGGAACACGGTGACATCAACGGCGACGGTGTCGTCGATCTCCGCGATCTCGCTATCCTTCTGAGTAATTTCGGGCAGACTTGTTGGTAGCGCCGGCTCGGCGCACAGGTCTCAGGCGTTTTACCTGCCCCGCATGTCTGGGCACGATCGGTCGCCAACGCTTATCCGGGCGACTTTTCCTTCAAGGCCTCCTCGACGGTACGCAGCAGCGCGTGGCCGCGGAGTTGATTGGCGCGCGCGAGGATGGTGCCCGTGTCGCCGTCCACGAGAAACGCGGAAGGTATCCCAATCACGCGGTATTCGCCGGCGATCTCGCCCACCCCGTCGTAGATGACCTCCCATGGCGCGTCATTGTCGCGTAGAAAACGCCGCACGCTGTCGGCCGAGATTCCGTTGGGGGCGTCCAGCGAGACGCCGACGATTTCAAAGCCGCGCTCGTGGAACGTTTCGTATGCTTCGCGCAGGTGCGGAAACTCCGCTCGGCAGGGCAGACACCAGGTGGCCCAGAAGTCGAGCAGCACGAGCTTGCCGCGATAGTCGTGGGGGAAATTGATCTCGCGGCCGCTCAGTGCTGGGGCCCGAAACGGCGGGGCCGCCTCGCTCGAATTCGCCCTGGTCACAGGGGCGAGTTCATTGTCCGCTTCGCTAGACGTTCCCTGGTCTCGCCAATAGGCGAAACCTGTCACTAGCAGAACCGCCCCGATTGGCAGCGGCCAGATGGCTTTATTCGCCGGCCGCGACGTTTTCACTTGCGCATTTCCCTGCATGCTCGCTCCCGGGACAGATAACGCCCCCCGCCCGTGTCTTCGTAAACCCCGAAGCCGGCAAGATTATTCCCGCTCGCGCCGATCCTGATCCGGCGGACGAAGAGGCAGGTGCTTGACCAACTGCCGCCGCGAATGGACAAAAACTTCTTCGTGCCGATGACAGACCAGCAGTGGGTGCCGCATGAAGAGAACAAGGAGATTGTCGGCCGGATCGTAGCGAAGTGGCGACGTTACAAGTTCCTGACCGAGGCGGATCAGCTCCGACTGCGGATTGCGCTGCAATACATGCGCATGGCCTGCGACAGCACGTACTTGATCGATCACGAGACCAAACACGGCACGAAGGTGAATGAGCTGGCCAGGCTTCTGGAAGAGATCTTCGAGGAACCGGGCTGCAAGGTGGTCATCTTCAGCCAGTGGGTCCGCATGAACGAATTGGTGGCGGAGATGCTGGATAAGCGGCGTTGGGGACATGTCCACCTGCACGGCGGCGTGCCCAGCCGCGAGCGGAAGAACCTGACCCGCGCCCTGCGTGAGGATGACGCTTGTCGCGTGTTTCTCTCCACCGACGCCGGCGGAGTCGGCCTAAACCTGCAAACAGCTTCAGCTGTGATCAACATGGACCTGCCGTGGAATCCCGCCGTCTTGGAGCAACGCATCGGCCGGGTTCACCGCTTGGGACAGCGGCGGCCGGTGCGCGTGGTGAATTTTGTCTCCGAGGCCACCATCGAGCACGGCATGCTCCCGCTGCTGGCGTTCAAGAAGTCGCTGTTCGCCGGCGTCCTTGACGGAACCAGCGACAAGGTGTTCATGGGGGATAGTGCCTTGAATCGTTCCATGAAGACGGTCGAAACGGCCACGTCGTCGATTCCGCAGGTGTCGCCGACCCCGGTTGACGAAGATGAATCGGTTCAGGAGCAGCCGGTGCCTGGGCCCGCGCCCCCTGCGACCGACGGAAAGCCTGGGGCCGGCAAACCGGTGGACCTGGGCACACAAGCCCTCGGCGAGCTCCTGGCGAAGGGCGCCGAATTCCTTCAGCACCTGGGTCGTGCCCTGGCTGACGGTGGCGGTGCCGCCGGCGGGCAAGTTGTCCGCGGCACCCGACGCCCCCAAGCTATGCACCCGCGCATCGGGACCGACTCAGCCACCGGCCGGCCGGAGCTGCGGATCACGCTGCCTGATCAACAGACGATGCAG
>JBHHZX010000392.1:0-2919 GCA_046758265.1 Phycisphaerae bacterium | reverse complement strand
CCACGTCGGGGCTCAACTTCAACGACAACTGCGTGGACATCACGATCTTCCCGACGGAGGAAGGCCAGCCCGTGCGATACGAAGTCATGCCGCCGGTGCAGAATATTACCGTCATCAACGAGTGCGTTACCGGTGAGAAGCACGAGCCGACGATCGAGAAGCTGCCGGAGGGAGACGTCTACAAGCTCGGCGGGACATGCGCTGAAAAGGCCGAGCTCAAGAGCAAGCCGGTCGGCAATCCCGGGCAGTTCTTCTGCGACGCCCTGCGGATGCACTTCGCGTCGCGCGGGATCGTCATCGAGGGCGAAACCAAGCGGGCGACAGCACCGCTGGGGGGCTGGATTCCGCCGCCGCCGGACAAGATCGTCGCCGTGCACGAGACGAACGTGCCCGACATCATTGGCCGAATCAACACCAACAGCCAGAACTTCTTCGCCGAGGCGTTCTGCAAACTGACCGGGCAAGCGCGGGCCGCCCGCGCGGGGCGCTACGTGCCGGGGTCGTGGGGCGATGGCGACAAGGCCATCCGCGCGTTCCTGCGCGAGTGTGAGATCGACGACCGGCACCTGGTGGTCGCGGACGGCTCGGGCCTGAGCGATGAGAACAAGGTGACCTCGCGGCTGCTGACCGACCTCTTCGCCGTGATGTTCGCCCGTCCCGACGGGAAGGCTTTTGTCGACAGTCTGGCCCGAGGGGGCGTGAATGGCTCACTCGAGAAGCGCTTCGCGGGGCTGGAGGGGCACGTCTTCGCCAAGACCGGCTATATCAGCGGGGTGCGCGCCTTGAGCGGCTATGTCAGGACATATGACGGTGAGTGGCTCACGTTCGCGATCATCTACAACAACATCCCGGGCAGCGTGAAGCCCTACGAGGCCCTCCAGGACGAGGCCGTCCGCCTCTTGATTCAGTGGCCGAACCTAAAAGCGGCGCCGACGACGCAGCCAGCCAACGCTACGAAGGTGCGGGTGCCACTGGCAGCTAGCTGCCAGTGAGCGGCGCAGGCCTGGCTTCACCCAGTGTCGGCCTACTGCCCGCGCCAGCCCGGGCCGCGGACGACGCGGCCGGGTTTGGCGCCAGTGTGGTCGCCGTCTTTGATGACCTGCACGCCGTTGACGAAGACGTGCTGCACGCCGGCGGCGTACTGGTGTGGCTGCTTGAACGTGGCGCGGTCCTGGATCGTGGCCGGGTCGAAAACCACGACGTCAGCGAAGTAGCCTCGCGCCAGCCGGCCCCGGCGCTGGAGCTTCAAGTTGGACGCCGGCAGCGAGGTCAGCCGGCGAATCGCTGCTTCGAGCGGGATGAGTTTCTCGTCACGCACGTACTTGCCCAGGAGCCGCGCGAACGCTCCGTAGGTTCTGGGGTGCGGACTGCGTTTCAGGAAAACCCCCTCGGTCGCCACCGATTGGGCATCCGAGCAAAAGCTGATCCATGGCGTGCGAATCTTCTTTCGGACGTTGTCCTCCGACATCGAGAAGAACGCGGCCGCCACGTTGCTGTTGTCTTCCACCACCAGGTCCATGGCTGTTTCTTCGGGTGAGGTGCCGCGCTCGCCGGCGACCTCCGCGAGCGTCCGGCCGGCCAGCGGCTTGAGCGCGTCGGTCTTGAACCCGACCAGCCGGATGTTCTCCGGCGAGCCTGCCGACATGTAGAAGTTGTCCCACTCGGTGCTTGTCTCATTCATCTCGCGCTTGATGCGGGCGCGGACGACCGGGTCTTTGAGCCGCGCGACCCAGGCCTTGTGCCCGCCCTCCTGTACCCAGGGCGGCATAACGGCATCGAGGCCGCTGGAACTGGCGTGGTACGTATATGTGTCGGCGGTGATCGGCAGACCCTCGCTGCGCGCCGTTTCAATTCGTGCCAGCAGCTCATCCAGCTTGTGCCAGTTGGCGCGCCCCGAGGCCTTGATGTGGTAGATTTCCGCCCTGGCCCGCGCTCGCCCGGCGATGCCCAGAAACTCGTTGAACGCCTCCAACAGGCTGTCGCCCTCGTTGCGAATGTGCGAGATGTACATGCCGCCGCAGTCGGCCGCAGCCTGGGCCAGCGCGACCAGCTCTTCGGTACCCGCGAAGATAGATGGGGCATAGACGAGCGCGGACGACACGCCCAGCGCGCCCTCCTCCATCGCCTGTCGGACCAGGACACGCATGCGGTTCAGCTCATCCGCCGTGGGTCGCCTGTCTTCGTGCCCGAGCTCGTGGATGCGGACGGTTGTCGCCCCAACAAACGAGGCCACGTTCGGTGAGACGCCGCGCCGGACGAGGTAGTCAAGGTACTCACCCAGCGTGCTCCACTCGATGTCGTACTTGATGTCGCCCTGCTGCTCGCGCTGCTCCTGCTTGACTGCGTCGTTGAACGGGCCCATGGACCGGCCTTCGCCGAGCACCTCCAGGGTCACCCCTTGACGGATGTCGCTCTGAGAATGCCCATCCGCGATGAGGGACTCGTTTGCCCAACTGAGCATGTTGATGAACCCGGGAGCAACCGCGAGCCCCGTGGCGTCGACCTCTGTTCGACCCCGGTACTCGTCGGAAGCACCAACACGGGCGATGGCGTCAGCATCGATGGCCACGTTTCCCACGAAAGGTACGCGGCCCGTTCCGTCGTAGATCGTGCCATTGCGAATGAGTAGGTCGAATTCGGTCATCCTGGAATAACCCGGCGGAACCAAAATCGCGGCAGACGCGACGAGCGTATTCTCTTGCACCCGTCCCGACAAGTGCAGTCGATGACAACTTCTCGAAGGGGCTCACTCGCCGCGGTGCAACGCGCGATGTCGTACAGACCCTGCAAGTCGCCCACGAACCGGCCTCGCCTTGACGGACGGCCCGGCCTGCCGCAGTATTCGCGCGACCGGAGGGTAGCGGGAAGGCTGCGGGGCCAAGAGTAGAGCTTCACCAATGCCAGACCCGATGACGCGTC
>JBHHZX010000391.1:0-2927 GCA_046758265.1 Phycisphaerae bacterium | reverse complement strand
TCCTGCCGCTGACGGCGCATCTGATTGCCGCGCGCACGCACGATCCCGCCGCCGCCTATGTTGCCGATCGCGTTGAAGCAGCGTGGCGAAACGCCTCTGCCAACCCGCTGTCGAGCCTGCGGCGTTGGGTGCCGGTGGTTTTTGATCTGCGTGACGTTCGGCGGGTGGACATCGGCCGACTGCCGCACGCCCGCCACCTCGGCGGGGCAGTCGTGCTGCGTGGAGGCGTTGAGCCAAACGCCGCTCTCATCTGGATCGACGCCGGTCAGCCTTTCCTACGTCGCGGGCAGCACTTCGACGCCGGCCATTTCCTGATCCGCGCAGGCGGCTACCTGGTCGTGGAGGGGGGAGACGACATCGAATTTGAGGCCACCTACAGTAAGGGAGGCTTGCAACGACTCGGCAACGAGCGCCGCTCGTTCGACTTTGCCCAATATCTTACCGCCACGATCGCCCATAATTGCATGCTGTTCTGGGATCCCGCCCGCGTGCCGCGCTGGTATGGCCGACTTTACGCGCCGACCGGCGGCCAGATACCGCTGGAAGGTACCTGCACTGATTTCATCACCCCGCTCGGCGCCCGGCCGCGCACGACCGCCCGGCTGCTGGCGTACGGCCGCGAGCAGACGGCGGCGTACGTGGCGCTCGACCTCGCGTCCGCCTATGACCCCCGCACCGTCAAGCACTACACACGCGAATTCGTGTGTCTGTGGGGACGCGTGCTGATCGTGATCGACCGCGCGACAACGGCCAACACCCGGGTCGTTCCAACCTGGGTGATCAACGTGCCCGCCCGGCCGCGCGTGGACGGCGAAGGCCTCGCCACCGAGGCGCGCCCGGCCGGCAGCGACAACACCGCAGGCGTCTGGCGCTACGACGAGGCCGCGTGGTTGCACTGGTGTGACCGCGACGGATCACTCTGGCTGAAAAGCCTGCTGCCCAAGCGCCGACGGCTGGCAATTGTGGGCGGTCCGGCGCGCAAGCTGGTCATCAGCGAGGGCGCCCACAAAGGGCGAACCTATGCAGGCGGTGCTGCCGACAGTTTCGAGCGGCTGATCTTGCCGAGCGGTCGGCCAAACGCCGCGAATGCCTGGTATCGCCTCGGTACGCCCACGCTACTGGGGCCGCAATTCGGAATTCGGCCACATTGGGGGCGGGTAGAGGTCGAACCCCTTGGCCGCGAAGAGCACTATCTGTTTGCCACCAGCATGGTGATCGACAAAGCTCAAGCACCCGAGGCGCCGGACATCGGCGTACAACAAGTGGATGGGCAGATCAACCTTCTCATTTCAGTCAACACCGAACGGGCCCGGATCATCTTGCCTACGTCCGAAGCGATCGGCGGCGAGCTGCGAGTGGAGTCGCCCGAACCACGCCACTGGGTATTTCCAAGCAGCGTCGCGAGCGACGAACCGCTGCCCACGCGTTGAGAGCCGCGGGGAGGTTGTGCGCAGCTACGAAGGTGGGTAACACCGTACCCACCCGCACTCCCCACCACGCGGTTGTTATTGCCAGGCGCGTTGCCCGCCGCGCTCGGAGCGCTGACGGCCTCGATCTATAACGGCCGGAAGAAAAACAACTTACAGGTGTTCCCCGCGCGTCTGCGGGGATTGAATCGGCGTGGCACGTCAATTGCTCCCCAGCTATGCGATCGCCGGCGGGTTGGAGAAAAGGTTGGGAGCCCAGCAGCCCGCCGACACAAGGGCCTGCTCCGGGGAGGGAGGCAGGCCCGCGACGGTGCTCTCCGATTGTGCTCTCCGGAAGCACCAAGCCGTAGGCAGGGACCTCGTCGGTCCGGAAGTGGGAGCCCAGCAACTTCCGAACGAGGTCCCGCTATTTTTTTTTCGCGCCGAGTCCGAGGCGTGCCGGCGAGTGTAGCCCGAACGTAGTGTGCCGGCACCCGCCTCGGCTCCACATCTCGTCGTCCGCTTGTAGTTCATTGACCGCCTCAGCCTTCGCTCGCACAATGGCGGCCTGCGAGTGGAGACGTCGATGCCCTACCTGCAACTGCTGCGTCCGTCGCAGTGGATCAAGAACGTGTTTGTGTTCGCCGGGCTGATTTTTGGCCGGAAGCTGACCGACCCGACCAGCATCGGCATTACGCTGTTGGGCTTTGCCTGCCTCTGCCTGCTCAGCAGCCTGGTCTATATCGTCAACGACATCCAAGACCGCGAAGAAGACAAGCTCCACCCCCGGAAGTGCAGACGGCCGATCGCCTCCGGCCAGGTCGGCGTGAGTGTGGCCGCCACATTGGTGGCCGCGCTGCTGCTGGTCGGATTGAGCGGCAGTTGGCTGCTGGACCGCGGCTTTGGGATCGTCGCGACCGCCTACCTCGTCCTGCAAACCCTGTACACGTACGGATTCAAGCATGCGGTGATTCTGGACGTCATCGCGATCGGGCTCGGCTTCGTCCTCCGCGCGGTTTCCGGGGCAGTCCTGCTGCACGTCGACATCTCGCCGTGGCTCGTGCTGTGCACCTTCACACTTTGCCTGTTCATGGGGTTCGGCAAACGCCGGTGTGAATTGAACGCGCTCGCAGTGAGCAGGGGGACCGGTGCTGCCGGACATCGCAGAACGCTTTCAATCTACACGCCGGACCTGCTGAACCACATGACGACACTGACGGCGGGGATTGCGATCGTCAGCTTCATGCTCTACACGATCGACGACCGCACGATTGCCCAGTTCGGTAGCCGCGACCTTGGTCTGTTCGGTTCGAAGTGCCTGCTGTCCACGCTGCCGATCGTGGTCTATGCCGTCTTTCGCTTCGCGGTGCTGGTCGAGCACGGCGAAGTGGACGGTCCTACCGACGTGGTTTTCCGTGACCGGCCGTTTCAGGTCGCGATCCTGCTGTGGGTGGTGGCAGCGTTGCTGATCGTGTATCGCACCGAGCAACTCCACGGGCTTTTCGGCGGCGCGCTCCGGTA
>JBHHZX010000390.1:0-2933 GCA_046758265.1 Phycisphaerae bacterium | reverse complement strand
CAGCGTCGTCGGCAGCATGATCTCCGGCCGGGCCAAACACTCCAGCGCTCCCGGAAAGATGCACAGAATCACGACCAGCATCTGTCCCAAAGCGATCGAGTGATGCCGATGCCCGATCCCCGCCAACGCCCCCACCAACAACACGAACAGCAGGGCGTTCACCAGCCGGACCGCTGTGAGATCCACGGTCTCCCACGCGGCATCATTCAGCCACGCCTTCCGATCCGCCCACCGCATCGCAACGGGGTCCAGGCTCGGTTCGTAGGTCGGCTCCACCAGCTTCACCACGCCGGCGTGCAGCAGGTAGAGCAGCGGCGAACGCGCGTCGTGGCCGAACGCATCGCCATAGGGCAACTGCCCGGTCTCCGCCACGCAGATGCCGCCGATCAAGCCGTCGCGCGAGCCGGCCGAAAGCGGTGCCTTAGCGACATGGCTGGCCGCGATGCACAGCCCCGCGATGATCAGCACGATCATCGCGCCTTCCGAAACGTTGGGCCCCAGCGCGGGTACGGTCTTTGCCAATAGCAGCTTCAACCCGCGCGCTACCCAATAGAGGCCGACCAACGTCAGGAGCAGGTACGTCCACCATTGCACCGTCTGTCCGGTCGGATCACCCTGTATCACGCCGCCGTTGTTTCGCAACGACAGCAGCAGCGCCGTCAATGCCAACACCAGCCCGTCCAGGTTATGCCAGGACAGCAGCGGCTTGGTTTGCAGCGTCAGCAGCAGGATGACGACCGCCGCGATCCACGCCAGCGTCGACCCGCTCAGTTCCGGCAAAAAGTCTGCCCACAGCGCGCTCGCCGGTTTTTCAGACACCAGCGTACCGACGCCACCCGTGTGCGGCGTTTTCGACGCGGCCGACTCATCCGACGTAACCGGCGAGCCGCCCGGCGCGTTCTGAACAACTGGCTCCTGCCCTGCCGTCCCGCTGGGCAGCACTAACGCCAAGACGCAGACTGACGCCGCCACCACACTCGAGGTTACTCGCCCATTCATCATCGCACTCGTCTTTCGAAGGGTTTCCAATTGATGGCCTTCGAACGCGCGGGTCCTGCACGCGACCGCTGAGTCGATCGTAACACGACTGGGCGGGTACGCCTAGCGGCCGCGCAGGGTCGCCGGCCTGGACCGTCGCGGGAGGGGAAGCGCGAACGGCCCAGACCCGCCCTCTCTGTATACGGCCGTGGTCCCGCGCGGTTGCGGCCCGGGCGGATACCCGCCGCCGCGCGACCTGCGCTGCCTGCCCGCGGTTGAATTCCCGCGCTGCGACCGAATCTTTTCTCCAAAACACCTCCCGCCCGTGCAAATCCCCGAAAAATGACCAGGACTTCGCGTGTACTCAGCCGCCGACGGAACGTCTCGTCGGCGGTCACTTCGCTTGGTCCCCAGCGCACGTGTCTTGACAGCTTCGTCGGCACCTGGGCCGACAACATGAACACCCGCCCGATCACCATGAGCGGCCGGTGCGATCCGTCCGGCAAAGCGTTTGCCTTCTACGGCGAGATGGACGAGCCGATGCTCGACATTCACGGTCGCATGGTCAAATCTGTCAGCCGCATCATCAACAACGATAAGCACGTCTTCGAGATCTACGACCTCCACGCCGGCGACAATTACAAGGTGCTCGAAATCGCCTGCGAGCGGCAGTAGCGCCACCGGAGCCGTCGCAGTGACTCCCGACGCTACCAAGGCCTACGTGGGTTCCAGAAAAATTCCAAAATGGCACGCCCGGTGCTAACGTTGGTGGGTACCATTAGACAATGTCCAAACAGAAAAGGAGAACGGCATGAGAATCACTCGATGGACGCTTGCAGCAGTCGTGGCACTCGGATTGGCGTTACCGCTACAGGCCGGCGAGCTCGGCGACAAGGCCGCGGCCCTGACGATCAAGGAGTGGGTCAAAGGCAAACCGATCGACGTGACCACGGCCGATGGCAAGAACGTCTACGTGGTCGAGTTCTGGGCCACCTGGTGCGGCCCCTGCCGCGCAGCAATCCCGCACCTCACTGAGATGCAGAAGAAGTATAAGGACAAGAACGTCAGATTCATCGGCGTCAGCACCGACAGCGAGACGACGGTCGATAAGGTCAAGCCGTTCGTAAAGGAGATGGGCGACAAGATGAATTACACGGTCGCCATTGACAACGACGGCGCGACGTCGAAAGCGTACATGGATGCGTTCGGCATCCGCGGCATCCCACATGCCTTTATCGTCAATCAGAAAAGTGAAATCATTTGGCACGACCACCCAATGGCCAGCACTTTCGAGGAGGCCGTCAAGCAAGTAGTGGAAGGCAAGTTCGACCTTGCGGCCGCCAAGAAGCTGATAGCCAAGCGAGAGGCAGAGCGGCGCGAGCTCGAACGCCTCGGTCAGTACGTTGAGGAGTACTTCCTTCTCGTGCGGTCCACCGGTAAGGAGAAGGAAGCCGCCGAGTTGGGCGAGAAGATTCTCGAGGGCGGCCGAAAGAACGCCAGTTTCATGAACAGCTTTGCCTGGAGGATCCTGACCGACGAGGCCATCGTGTCGCGCGACCTGAAGCTCGCCTTGACCGCGGCCGAGGCAGCCAACAAAGTGAGGGCCGAAGACGCTTACATTCTGGACACGTACGCCCTGGCGCTATTCGAAAACGGCCGGAAAAAGGAAGCGCTCAAGATCCAAGAGACCGCCGTCAAGTTGGCCAAGGAGAATCCGGCTTACAAGAGTATCCTTGCGGAACTTGAGGAGCGGCTGGAACGTTTCCGAAAGGAAGCCGACTAGCCGAGCCAGCCGCTGACTTTCGAACGGGAAAAGCAGGATAAGTCCAATTATCAGGGGGTGCCAGGCCCATACGTCTCGCGCGTACGTCCAGCGGTGATAGACAGAGCCCTGGTATCGCGTCACGCTCTGGTTTTCGGGTAGCGTCGGGTCTCCGTGCCCGACGACGCAAACG
>JBHHZX010000389.1:0-2939 GCA_046758265.1 Phycisphaerae bacterium | reverse complement strand
AGGATGCGGCGTCCACGCGAAACCCGTGCGCTTCGCCCTCGTGAAACGATCCGCCGAACCGTCGCACGTTTCAGTGTCGCCCACCGGCAGCGGCGCCCGAGGACCATCGAGTCGGTGCAGCAGCTCGACCGCGGTCCGCGCGCCGTTGCGAAAGTCCTCCAGCATAAGAAACTCGTTGGGCGCGTGGGCGCCGCAATCCGGCAGCGCGAAGCCGAGCATTAATGTGTCCACGTCCAGGACCTTTTTGAACAGAGAAATCACAGGGATGGTCCCGCCCTCTCGCACGAAAACGGGACGTCGCCCGAATCCCGCCTCGAGCGCCCCCGCCACACAGGACATTGCGGGCAAATCGATCGGCGCGACATACGGCTTGCACTGGCCGTGATCGATGATCTCCAGCCGCACGCCGGGTGGACACATGCAACACACGGCGTCGTCAAACGCCTCCGATATGCGTTGTGGATTCTGGTCCGGGACGAGCCGCATCGACAGCTTGGCCGAGGCCCGGGCGGGGATGATCGTCAACAGCCCCTCGCCGCCGGCGCCCGCCGCGATTCCGTTGACGTCGAGCGTCGGACGGATCCAACGGCGTTGCAGCGTGTCGTGTCCGTGTTCTCCCTGTAACGAGGGTGCGCCGGTCGAAGCCAAATACGCGCTTTCGTCGAATCGCAACTCTTTCAGCGCGGCCTGCTCGTCGTCGCTAAGGGAGCGCACATCGGCGTAGAATCCCGGGATCCGCACACGGCCAAAATCGTCCCGCAGCGAAGCGATGATTGACGCCAGGGCGTTCGCGGGGTTCGCGACCGTTCCGCCGAACGCGCCGCTGTGCAGATCGCGGCCTGGGCCGGTGACGACGATTTCCTTGTATACGATCCCCCGGGTTCCGTAGGTGATCACGGGCGTGTGCGCGTCGAGCTTGGTCGTGTCGGAGATGACGGTGTAGTCGCACGCGAGATCGGCCCGATGCGAGCGCACGATCGCTTCCAGGTTCGGCGAACTGATCTCCTCCTCCCCCTCGATAAGGAACTTGACTCTTATCGGCAAACGCCCCGCCGTTCTCAGCCACGCCTCAACGGCCAGGAGATGAGTGAAGAGCTGGCCTTTATCGTCGGCCGCCCCCCGCGCGAAGATGGCGAAGAACGCCGCTTCGTCCGCTTCCGCCATGGCACGCTGGTGCTCGGCGAGGAGTGCGATCACCTGCTGTTGCAGCTTGTCGTGCTTCGCTGGGGTAACTGCGCTCGTCGATTCCTGAGCTCGGCTGCCGACTGCCGCCGGTAAGAAAAGGACAAGCCACGTCAGTTTCGCGATGTGGCTCGAACAGAGGATGAGCGATCCACTCCGCCGTGCGCCGGAGGCAAGGCGGCCTGCGGCTACTCGGCACGCCTCGCCATGATTCCGCGGAGGTTCCCCGCGTGGGCGTTCCACGAAGTAGGCCACTGTTTCACCTCCTCCCACGATGGATCATTAGCCTCGTACTACTGTTCGCGCTGTCCTCGAATGCGATTCTCTCTCGTGCAAGGTCGAATATGATCTTGTGGGGTACGAGCAAATCGCCACCGATCACGCCGGCGTCGGAGAACCCCTGAACTAGTTCAGAGAGCCCTACCAGGGCTTCACCGGAAATGCCCTGCGATTCGGGGGCCGCGAGGGGAAAGTGTTCGCCTTCGGGGCCGCCAGAAGCGACGCCGCGCGCAGGAGAATCAAATAATCAGCCGCCCACTGCAGATTGCGCCTCAGAGTAGTCATTAGCATGTCTGCCTCTCCTATGAGATGCTCCTAAGAGCCTATCCCACAACTGTGGCACAGGTTTGTAACCTGTGTGTTCACCGGTTGAAAACCGGTGCCACAGGGGTTATGGGATGGGCAATAAATGGAAGGGTAGCAGCCGGCAAGGTTACCCGCTCTCCCACTGCGGGCGGCTCGAACGGCACGTACGCCCCGTCCTTCCACTGAAGCCATCGGAAGAGGGGGTTCTCGAGCGCAAAGGCGAAACGAAACGCGGCCTCGGACGGACGGCCGTCGTCCGTAACCGCGGTGATCTCGACCGTCACCCCCATCAGCCCGATCCGCTGACCGATCGTCATCGGCGTCGTGTCTCGATACATCCGGTCGAGCGATTGCATGACGCAGCGTTGGTCGAACAGGAGCTGCTCCAGTTCGCCGCTGGGTCCGCGACCGCCCAGGCGCGCCAGGAATCCTCCCTCCGGACGGAGGAGCAAGGTGCGTTTGTCCGGGCGGTGAATCTCGATGGGCTGGCCGCCCGAGCCAAGCACGAGCGTACGACTCAGGTACGGCCCGCCGTAAAGCAGGCGCGTCAGAGCGCAATATGCGAACGTGCTATATGACGGCGTGCTCACGATCAGGGTAGTTTGGAAGCCCGCCGCCGGGTCCGACGGAAGGCTGGCTGCCGGCCGGACAGCTGCAACTCCGAACTTCTTGAAAGATTCCGCCTTGCGGGCGAGAGTCACGGGAGCTAAACACAGGTGAATGATCACCAGAACGACGCACAGCGCGTGGACCGGAAGACGCCGCCACGTCAACGACGGCAGCCGGTTCACATTTCGCAAGACTGCGGCGATAAACTGGGCGAGCAGCCCTATCCCGCCAGCACCCACAAAGAAAAGCAGGCGTTCATCAGGGTACGCCGTGCAGGCCGGCAGGACGGAAAGCGCCATTCCCAATGCCCAGAAGCGTGCGACCGGATCACGCCTGAGAAGTGGGGTCAACGCCGCTGCTACGATCAAGAGGAATCCCGATGTCGCCAGCCAAAGAACGTGCGCGGTCTTCGGGGACAGTGCCCATTCGAGATCGGCCGGGACCAGCCACTGCCAGGCAAGCAGAGCCGGCGCTCGATCGGCAAACGCCCGCAGGAATTGCAAGGGCCCCGTGCCGGGGTCAAGATACCACCCCGACCCTGCTGCTGCGTATCCGTGCCCTCT
>JBHHZX010000388.1:0-2944 GCA_046758265.1 Phycisphaerae bacterium | reverse complement strand
GCGACTCTGATCAGTGCCAGTTTCATAGCACCATGTTCCTCGTCGCTTCGGCGGAGAGCAAATCGAAATCAGAGCCCGAAGCGCAGGCGGCGGCACCATCGCCATCACGGCAACCAGAGTCAAACCCTTGCTGGCGCTGCGGGCTCGATGCCAACGCAGGACCGCGCATCTTCGGCGGCATCGTTTCGAGCCGGCGGCGGCTTTGCCGCTGGTCCGGCCATCTATAGAATGCCCCTCATGTCGGTAAACTTCCGAAGTGCCAACGTATCGATCGCCATGATGCTCGGCGATCGGCCGGCGCAGAACGGCGCGGCCCTTCAGGCGTCGCTGCAAGCGGCGCTGGATCAGGACCATCGGCCGGCGGAAGTGATCGTGGTCGATGGGCGCGGCCCGTCTGCGCCGCTGGACTTTATGCCGCCTGGTGCAGACGCGTCCCGGATCCGCCACCTGCCGGGCAAGTATGCCAACCGGGCGGCGATGTACAACGCGGCCCTGAAGAGCGCGACCGGCGAGTATATGCTGCTGGTTTTCAATGGTCAGGCGCAGGTCACGCTGAAACGGTCAGCGGTTCGAACGATGGTCATGGCCGCGGCGCGGGACCACCGGCGAGACGCCGGTGCCACACCTGGCGGTGGCACACCTGCCGGGGCCACAGCGGCCAACGCTCCGTGCGAGATCGGCATGGTCTACGGCGATTATGAGCGGATTGAGGCCGACGGCCGCCGTACGGACGTGCACCTGCTGGACTGGCACGAGGGCCGCGTGCGGGATACGATGGACTTCGGCAACGCGATCCTGTTCCGAACGGACGCGTTGCGGGAGCTCGGCGGGTTCGACGAGCGACACAACGCGGCGGACCTGTACGATCTGCGGCTGCGCGTGACCGAAAAATACAAGCCGGCACACATCGCCAACCGCTTCGCCGGGTCGCTCTATTCGGTGGCGGCGCCGGTGAAGGCACATAACGTCTTCGACTATCTGCTGGCCAGCAAGGATGCCCAGTTGGAGATGGAGCGCGCGTTCACCGAGCACCTCAAGCGGACCGGCGCCTACTTGGCGCCGGATGCCCACGTGCAAACCATTCAATACGAGCCGGAGGAGGAAGAACGCTTCGCCGACTGCATCGCCAGCGTGGTCATTCCGGTGAACAACCGTCCCGCCTTCATCGGCCGGGCGATCGAAAGCGTCCAGGCCCAGACCATCCCCAACGTCGAGGTGATCGTGGTGGTGAACGGCGGTGAGGAGGATCCTACAGCCGACGAGGTGCGGCGCTACATGGAAGGCGGAGACCGGTACGATCCGGCGGCGCCGCGAGTGCGCTTGATCGTGGTGGACATCAATAACCTGGGCCTGTGCCTGAACGCCGGCATCGCCGCCGCCCGCGGCAAGTATTACGTGCAGCTCGACTCCGACGACCGGCTCAAGCCGGACGCGGTGGAGAAGCTGCTGGCCGTCTTCGACTCGGACCCAACCGTCGGTATGGTGGTCGGCTCCTACGAAGTCTGGACGCTGAACGAGACGACTGGCGAACTGCAACGCAACGAAGAGATCCCCGTCGTCACGCACGACGAATGGACGGCTGACAACGGTCGCAACAACCTGCTGCGCATCAACGGGGCGGGTGCGCCGCGGGCCGCCCACCTCAAGGTCATCCACGAAGTGGGCTGGTTCGGCGTGAACGACACACCCAGTTGTCGGAACTACGGCGAGGATTACGACCTGGTGCTGCGGATCAGCGAGCGTTACACCATCGGGCGGGTGTGGGAGCCGATTTACGAGGTGATTCGCCATTCGGGCGGGACGGACCACGCGATCGATCAGGCGACCATCGACCGCAATGACGACGCCAAGGACTACATGCGGCTGGAGGCGTTGCGACGGCGGCGGGTGCTGAATCGGGCGCCGTAGCCCTCAGTTGTCAGTTGTCAGTTGTCAGTCTTCGGGACTCGCCGCGCCGCGCAGGCGCACCCTCACCGAAAACCCAAGGCCGAAAGCCGAGAACGGTCTGGAATTTGCCTCATGGAACAGACAGACATACTGCTCATCGGCGTTGACGGCGGCGCGACGGAAGCCAAGGCGCACGCGGTGGCGTGTGACGATCTGGAAAAGCCGCGTTCGTTCGAGCTGCGGTCGGAGTCCGCGTCGCGGACTTACCCGCGCGTGGCCGACTTCGCCCCCCTACCGCTCTCGGAGCAACTGGCCCAGCGCGACGCGGACAACATTCAGCTCTCCGCCAAAGAGATTGAGCAGGGCCAGGTTTGGGTGGAGGCTGCTGCCGCGGCTATTATCGATGTGGCGCCGCAGTGCAGTGCTCGGCGCGTGCTGGTTGGCACGGGCATGCCCGGGTTAAAGACGCCGGACGGTCGCGGCATCAACGTGATCAACAACGGGCCGCGCATTCCGCACTACCTCGATGCGTTGGAGCAGAATCTAGCGGCGGCAGGCCTTGAATTGGTATCTCCGATCGCCGCGCTGGGCAGCGACGCGGACTACTGTGGATTGGGCGAGGAGTACGCGGCGGAGGGGTTGTTCAGGGACGTCGAGAACGCCTATTACCTCGGCTGCGGGACGGGGATCGCCGACGCGATGAAGCTGCATGGCCGATTGGTTTCTTTCAACCAGGCCAAATCCTGGATCATGAAGGCTTGGCAGATCCCCAGCGCGTTGGGGGCGACGTTTGAGAAGCTGGTGTCGGCGGAATCGCTCAACCGGGTCTACGCGGACCTGACGTGCGGCGCGCCAAATGTAGCGGCCGGGCCCCGCACCGGCCGTGGTACGCAGGCGCATGCCACCAAGCCACGCGGCCGCGAAGCCACGGAGCGTGATGTAGCGGCCGACGTCTCGTCGGCCGACGGCCGGCGGGACGCCGGGCGCGACCCCGCAGTCGCTGCCGCCGCCGGCCCGCCGCGCGCCGTCGCGGGGCTGGACACACCGGCGCGGGTGC
>JBHHZX010000387.1:0-2952 GCA_046758265.1 Phycisphaerae bacterium | reverse complement strand
GACGGGGCGGCGTTAACTCCATACTACCTTGGTAAATCCGAGCCTGTGCAGCCACACATTTATCAGCATAGGCGTTCTCGGGGCGGAAAGTCAACCTTCTAAGCAGTGGAAACCACGGGAATCTTAGCAGGGATGCAGGGGATTCAGGGGATGAAGAGATAGTCGGGTCGGGGGAATCTGTTGCGCCGTCGTTTACTAGCCAAACTACCGCCCGTGCCCTTCTTGCCTTTTCATCTTCGTAGAAATCCCGGTAGGGACGCCCCTTGCGGGGCGCCCCCCGGACAGATCCCGGCGTGCGGAACTACCGCACCGGGCTCCTGCCTTGGGTCCTAACGGCTAAACGCTGCTCGGGATAAGGATGCCAGATACGCGGCACAGGCAGCCACCGGTCGGCCAGGCGGTAAACCTGTGGCCAGTTCGACTTCCGCTTGTCGCCGCGCCGGCGAAGCGTCCGCCACCACAGCCACATCACGTGCCGTCGAAACCTTTGCAGCCAGCGATACGTCCGCGGCACAGCATAATACCGCAGCCAGCCGCTGACCACCGACTGAAGCCACCGGCCCGTCTCGGCCACCGGCCGATGCATCCGCCGCCAAAGTTCAGCCTTGATCGCCTTCAGCTTTGCACGCATCTGCCGCTTGATCGGATACCGAAGCACCGCAAACCTCCCCTTCCGCGTCCGGCTGCACGCATGCGTGAAGCCAAGGAAGTCGAACGTCTCCGGCTTGTGCTCCCCGCGACGCCGGCGACGCTCGGCCGCAAAACGACCGAACTCAATCAGCCGCGTCTTGTCAGGGTGCAGCTCCAAGTTGAACCGCGCGAAACGCTGCCCCAGTTCGCCCAGGAACCGCTCGGCATCTGATCGGTGCTGGAACCCCATCACGATGTCGTCGGCGTAACGCACGACGATCACATCGCCGCGCGCCTCCCGCTGACGCCACTGATGGACCCACAAGTCGAACACGTAGTGGAGGTACACGTTGGCCAGCAACGGCGAGATGCTCCCGCCCTGCGGCGTGCCCTGTTCCACTTGCGCCCGCTTGCCGTCTTCCAGCACCCCGGCACGCAGCCACTTCTTGATGTGACGTATCACGCGCCGGTCCGCGATCCGGTGCTCGACGAACTTCACCAGCCATTCGTGGTCGATGGCATCGAAAAACCCGCGAATGTCCGCGTCAAGCACCCAACTAATCTTGCACCGTGTGATGCCGACCGACAGGGCGTCCAGCGCGTCGTGCGCGCCACGCCCCGGCCGAAAGCCGTACGAGAAGCCCATAAAGTCGCCCTCGTACACCGCGCCTAAAACCGAAGCCGCCGCACGCTGGACAATCTTGTCCTCCAGCGCCGGTATGCCGATCGGACGCCGCCGTCCGTCGGCCTTCGGTATCCAGGCACGCTTGACCGGCCGGGCTCGATACGCGCCCCGCTTCAGTCGGCCGGAAAGCTCCTGGAGATTGCTCTCCAGGTTCTGCCCGTACTGCCACCACGTCTGGCCGTCCACCCCCGGTGCCGCACTCCGCTTGAGGGCGAAGTACTCCTCGCGGAGGCGCTCGACATCATAAACGTGGTGCCACAGTGCCGTCAGCCGCAGCGTCTTATCCCGGCTCGCTGCCCGCCGTATCCGCTCCAACGCCGCTTGCAGGGGCGCCCGACACTGTGTCCGGTCCCTGCGGCCTCGAAGCGAATTGCCCTTGGCCGGCCCCCTTCCCTCGGCCTGCTCCGCCAACGTGTCACGCGGGTGACTACGGTCAAGCCGCGATGCCACGCCATTATTCGCAGGCTTCTTCGGTACTATGGGGCCGTCTGACTTCCCGCGTCCGTTCATCGCCGTCTTGCTCCCGTAGGATTCACGGCACGGACCGCGCCGCCATCACTGCTGCGGCCGGACGCGGGACCTCCCAGTTCCTGTGCGGAGAGTCTACGTACGTGCATGGGGTCTTCGACCGCGCGGGGCCCAGCCGCATCTCGCGATAGCGACGCGACCGGTATTGCCTTCGGCTCAGGGGAACAGCCTCGGCGCCCCGGACTGAGGAAACTTTCGCGGCTCAATACCCAGCCCGCACGCTCTCCTGCCAACGCTTGCACCGTCTCCTTACGGACACGCCGCCATAGCTCGGAGCCGGTTCGGGTCGCTACTGCCTCACCGCATGGCTCTCTCATCCACTACTCTCCGCCAGTTACTGGCGCATCTCCCCTTCAACACCCCAAACGGCGTCTCGCAGATCCATCTCCGCATGCGATACTCCTTCCGCCCCGACGGCGAGCGCATCCGCTGCGACATCGCCTCACGCAGCACCTCGTGCTGGTCCCGACGCACCGTCCGCGCACCTTTTCCCCTGGCACAGACACCCGACAACCCACAATCCCCGCAATCCACGCAGCGATAGATCCGGTAATCCGCCGTCCCGACGCGACGCGAGTCGCTGGTCTGCTTGGCATACGCCAGCCGCCGGCCCATCGGACAATAATAGCAGTCCGACGAAGCATCATACACAAACGCCGACTTGGCCAGCCTCTTGTTCTTCTTGCCCGTATACGGCAGCCGCTCCCAGTCGCTGCGGGCCACCGGCGTCCTCGGGTCGTCGCGCCGGGCTGGATTCTCATCGCCCCCGTCATCCATCGGAATATACGCCTCCACGCCACGCTCGTCCAAGCCCGCCAGATTCTGCCCGTCCCCGTGGTGCGAATCCGCCAGCAACTTCTTGGGCTTCTCATCGAACGTCTCGGCGATCCGATCCACCGTCGGCACCGTCGTCGGCGATTCCACGGATTCGTTCGTCACATCTGCATCCACGATGAACCCCCGCCGCCCGTCCACCGCCGCCGTCGGCGTGTAGTTCGGCGCGTGGCCGCCGTCCTTGTTCGGCATAATCGCCGCATCAGGATCGGCGACCGGAACCTTCGCCGGACGATTCGTCGTGTCCTTCCGCCTGCGACGCTTCGCGTCCATCG
>JBHHZX010000386.1:0-2983 GCA_046758265.1 Phycisphaerae bacterium | reverse complement strand
ACGGGCGGGACGCGGCCAATCTGCGCTCGCTCGCCGGGCAGCTCGAGCCGAATTTGCCCGCCATCGTCGACCGCTTCTACCGAGAGATCCTTCGCCACCCCGGGGCGCGAAAGGTGCTTACCGAAGGCCCCGCCCAAGTCGAACGGCTACGGGGCACATTGACGACCTGGCTGCGATCCCTCTTCAGCGGAACCTACGACGCGGCGTACCTGCAGCAGCGCGCGACCATCGGGCGGTTGCACGTGCGGATCGGATTGCCGCAACGCTACGTGTTCGCGGCGATGGAAGTGATCCGGCAGGAGCTGAAACGCGTGATTCTGGAACTTGATGTTCCCCAGGCGGATTCGAAACTTGAATCGGTGCAGAAACTGCTCGCGCTCGAAAGCGCGAGCATGGGCGAAGCCTACCAGGGCGCGTTCGTCGAGCAGGTGCGCGAGACGGAACGCAGCGCCGTGCAGGAACGGCTGACGCAGGCGGAGCACCTGGCCCAGATCGGCCAACTCGCCGCCTCGCTGGCCCACGAGATCAAAAACCCGCTGGCAGGAATCAGCGGAGCGATTCAGGTGATTCGCGACGCCATGGAAGCGAACGCCCCGCACCGCCCGATTCTGGCCGAGGTTCTGCGGCAGATCAACCGGCTGGACCAGACGGTGAAGGACTTGTTGGTGTACGCGCGCCCGGTACCGCCACGCTTCGACCGCTGCAATCTGGGCCGCGTGGTTGAACGGTTGATGACGGTGTTGAAGAGCGAACCGGCGATACAGCGCGTGCGCTTCGAGCACCGCAGTGACCATCGCCCGTTGCCGTCGATCGAAGCGGACGAGAACCAAATCGAGCAGTTGCTGATGAATCTCGTCCTGAACGCGGCGCACGCCTCGGAAGACGGCGGGCTGGTTACGTTGACGACGCAACCGACCGCCACGGGGGTACAGTTGGAGGTCGAAGACCACGGCCACGGTATGGACGAAGAGACCTGCCGGCGGGCGCTTGAGCCGTTCTTCACCACGAAATCCAGGGGAACCGGGTTGGGGCTGCCAATTTGTCGTCGGATCGTCGAGACGCACGGTGGGACGCTGTCGATTCGGAGCATTGTCGGGAAGGGAACGAAGGTTCACGTGCAGTTGCCACATGGGCAGCCGGCCCAGGGATGGGGGTCGCAATGACCATACGGGTGCTGATCGTTGAAGACGAAGGGCTGATCCGCTGGTCGCTTCGACAGAAGTTCGAGGAGCGGGGCTATCGGGTGACCGAGGCCGAGACCGGCAAGGCCGCTCTGGAAGCCCTCGACGGGAAGATCTTCGACCTGCTGGTGCTGGACTACAAGCTCCCGGACATGAACGGGCTGGAAGTCCTGCGCCGCGTACGCGCCGAAGATCATGACTCGGTCGCGATCATGATGACCGCTTACAGCACAGTCGAACGTGCGGTGGAAGCGATCAAGCTGGGGGCCTTCGACTACATCACCAAGCCGTTCCAGATGGAGCAACTGCTCTTTGCGGTCGACAAGGCACTCGAGACCACCAAGCTGCGGCGCGAGGTGCGCGAACTGCGCCGGCACCTGGAGCGCGAGTTTGGAACGGACAAGATCATCGGGCAGGACCCGTCCATGCTCAAGCTGCTCGACATGATCAATCAGGTCGCCCGGACCGGTGTATCGACGGTTTTCCTGCGCGGTGATACCGGGACGGGCAAAGACCTGGTGGCGCGCGTCATTCACCACAGTTCCGATCGGGCCGGCCGACCCTTTGTGAACATTACCTGCACGGCGCTGTCCGAGACGCTGCTGGAAAGCGAGCTGTTCGGACACGAGCGGGGCGCCTTTACCGACGCCAAGGCCCAGAAAAAGGGCCTGCTCGAACTGGCCGACGGCGGTACGGTTTACCTGGACGAGATCGGCGACATGCCCCCCGCGTTGCAGGCCAAATTGCTGCGGTTCCTCGAGGATCGCAAGTTTCGGCGGGTGGGCGGGACGCGCGAAATCTCGGTTGATGTGCGCATCATCGCGGCCACCAACCGTGACATCGACGAAGCGATCGAGAAGGGTACCTTCCGACGCGATCTGATGTATCGTCTGAACGTGGTGACCATCTATCTGCCGCCGTTGTACGCCCGCGGCGACGATCTCCGGCTGTTGACGCAGCATTTCGTGCAGCGCTTCGCGAGCGAGTTCAAGAAGCCCATCACCGCGATCAGCGACAAGGTCTACGAAATGTTCTACGCCTACAGTTGGCCCGGCAACGTGCGCGAGCTCCGCAACGTGGTCGAGCGCGCCGTCCTGTTGTGCAAAGGCGAAACCATCGAGCCGGACGACATCGTGCTCGGCCGCTCGGAACATAAACCCTGGGAATGGGATATCGAGCACATCAACCTGCCGCCGCACGGCTTCGACTTCGAGAAGCTCCGCCGGCTGGAGCGCCACCTGCTTTGCCAGGCGCTGGAGCGCACGGGGAACAACCAGAGCAAGGCCGCCAGGCTGCTGAACCTCTCCCGCGACCGCCTGCGCTACCGCTTGCAGAAGCACGGATTGCTATAGGGCCCTGCGGTCGCAATTGGGCTGTCGCGCTCTGTCTTGCGGAGCAACGACGGAGCGTCGGGTCGATGACCCGACCTGCATGGCTCGAGTACGCGCGCTAGTCAAAGCAACCTGGCAGCCAGACCGTCTCGGTCGACCGGCAGGACTCTCACACGTTCGGCTGTCGATCAGTGCGGCGTGGACGGGGGTTGACAGGATGCCGCGGGAACTGGCCTGCTCCCCAAAATCTGATCCAGGCATTATGAGAGTCTTTGCCCCGGCAGCGGCTGTGCCGCGGCCGGAACAGGACACTCTCAATGAAACGGAGAAGACACACACCCGAACAGATCATCGCCAAGCTGCGTGAGGCCGATGCGCTGCTGGCCAGCGGCGCGACCATCGGCCAGGTCTGTCAACGCCGGGGTGGCATGCCTGGGCCGAAGGCGCAGGCATGTCCTCTCTCAGCTTCAT
>JBHHZX010000385.1:0-3000 GCA_046758265.1 Phycisphaerae bacterium | reverse complement strand
AGCCGGCTGTCCTTAAGCGGCTCGGCGATGTCTGCCCCGGCTTCTACTGCGGTCTGGACTTTCTCCAATTCGTCGGCAAAAAGACGGTGCGGCAGGCCTTGCCGAACGGTGCGCAGCGCCTCGGTGAAGCGCACGTCCGCGCGTAGCAGTGTGGTGAGCATCAGGCTGATCCGCGCGACCCACGCCTTGCGCACCAGGTCGCCCAAAACTGGCGTGCCGAGTGCGATACGCTCAAAGAGCCGTCCGCCGCCCCCCGTGCGAAAGAGCACCCCGCCTCCGAGCAACAGGCCGGCCAGCGCCCCGGCGAGCAGCGGCCCGTGACCCACGAGCCCATCGCTCACGGTCTTGAGCAGCCGGGTCGGGGCTGGCAGTTCGCGGCCGGCCGAAGTCAATACCTCGACCAGTTGTGGAACCACGTGGCTCATCAGGAAGATCACGACGGCGGTACCGACCAGGCAGAGGAACACCGGATAGATCAGGGCGGTGGTGAGCCGATTGGCCAAGGCCCGCTGCCGGCCCTGGTACTCGGCCAGCTCGCCCAGCGCCCCCGGCAGCGCGCCGCTGCGCTGCCCGACCTCGACGATCGAGAGCGTGAGCGCATCGAACCAGCGCGGGTGCTGCCGCAACGCCTCCGCAAAGGCCTGTCCGTTACACACGGTTTCGTGCAGCTGATGCAACACGGTCTGGATGCGGCCGGCCTGTTGGCGAATGGAGACGTTGAGCGCCTCGGCCAGTGGGACGCCGGCCTCGAGCAAAACGGCCAGGTTGCGCCAGAGTTCGGCGACCTGCTCGCTCGTGCGGCGCGAACCGAACCGCGCTCCGACACCGAGCCGCTGCCACAGACTCCCTGCCGCCGGCACGACCGGCTGGATGCGCTCGATGACCAGGCCCCGGCTGCGCAAGGCCTGCCGGGCGAGCGCCGGCGTGTCGGCCGTGATCGTGCCAGTCAACGCTTCCTGGCGGGCGGCGGAAGCACGATAGGCAAAGACCGCCACTTCAGCCCTCCTCTGTGATCTCGGTGTCCAGCAGATGATCGTGCTGCGTCGCGCGCAGCACCTCCGCCGGCGTGGTCAGGCCTGCGAGCACCTTGCGAACGCCCTCCTGGCGCAGCGTACGCATGCCGCCCCGCACGGCCGCAGAGCGAATGACACCGACCTGCGCGCGCTGGTGGACCAGGTCACGAACCCGCTCGTCCAGGACCAGCAGCTCGAAAATCCCCTGCCGCTCGTAGTAGCCCCGGTCACCACACTGTTCGCAGCCCCGCCCCTCCCAAACCACCTGCCCATCGCCGTTCAGTCCCAACTGCGCCCCCTGAACAGGATCGATATCAGCTGACTGCTTACAATGCGGGCAGATCAAGCGGACCAGGCGCTGCGCGCCGACCGCCAGCAGCGAGTCGGCCACCAGATACGGCTCGATGCCCAGGTCAAGCAGCCGCGCGACGGCGCCGGCGGCGTCGTTCGTATGCAGCGTGCTGAGTACCAGGTGGCCGGTCAAAGCGCTCTGGATCGCCAGCCGGGCGGTCGGCTCATCGCGGATCTCGCCGATCATGATCACGTCCGGGTCCTGCCGCAGCACGTGACGCAGGCCCGTCGCGAACGTCATCCCCTTGCGGTCCGTAATTTGCGTCTGGCTGATGCCGGGCAGGTGATATTCGATCGGGTCTTCGAGCGTGACCACGTTGAGCTGGCGGTAGTCGATCCGCTGCAGCGCCGCATAGAGCGTCGTGCTCTTGCCGCTGCCGGTCGGTCCGGTCATCAGGATCATGCCGTGCGAGCGGCGGATCAGCGCCTCGAATTCCCGCAAGACGTCCGCGGACATGCCCAGCTCGGTCAGGCCGTAGAGCCGCGCGCCCTTGTCGAGCAGCCGCAGCACCGCCCGCTCACCGTGGGCCGTCGGGATGGTCGAGATCCGCAGATCGATCAGGCGCTGGCCGATCCGCACCGTCGTGCGCCCGTCCTGGGGTAGGCGTTTTTCCGCGATGTCCATCCCGCCCATGACCTTGATGCGCGAGACGATCTCGTCGTGCAGATGGTGGCCCGGTTTCAGATAGTCCGCCAGCACGCCGTCGATCCGCAGCCGTATCACGACGCCGTCTTCCAGCGGCTGCACGTGCAAATCCGAAGCGCGGCGCTTGACGGCCTCGAAGAGCATCAGGTTGACCAACTTGATCACCGGGGGGCGCGAAGCGTTGTCAAGCAGGTCGGCGTCGGCGGCAAACGCTTCGACGTCGACGCCTTCGGGCGCCTCGATGCTGTTGACGACGCCTTGCACGTCGGGGTTTTGCTGCTGGTAGGCGTAGTTGATCGCGTTCTGGATCGCGTCGGCGTTCGCCAGCACCAACCGGACTTCACACGCCAGCGTCAGGCCGAGGTTCTCGACGACCGCCCGGCGACGTGGGTCATCGGTGGCAATCTCGGTCACCCGCGGATCGCTGGTCTCCAACCCAATCAGTGCGTGCCGCCGGGCGAAGTGAATCGGCACGCGCTGCACGAACCGATGCGCGACGCGCTCCAGGCGGATCTCCACTCTTGTCTCCGATGCCGGAGAAGCCGCGATCATGAAAGACCCTCAAGACATAGGCTGCGGATTGTCGAGAGACAACTCGTCGTCGGGTTGCCCGGGCTGATCCTCCTCCTCATCGGATGCATCATGCGCTTTGAGCCGCGCTCGGAGTTGCCGGGCGACCTCCTTTGAGAACAAGCGTTCTGCCGGCCGTTGCCTGGCGTACGCTCGGAGGAGCTCTTCAACGCGTTTTTCGTCCATCATCGGACTCGCTATCGCGTGGTTCGCATTCTCACCGCAGACATCGCGTCGCCGCTCGGGCCCTCAGTGCATGTACTGGAAGCGGTCGGGCGGGAAGCCGTCGTCCACGCCCGCCGCCTTGAGATCGTCCTGACTGATGTACTTGAGGTCCTCGAAGCCGTCGTCCCGCAGCACCGTGGGACGGATGAACGCATACAGCCGCACCTTGCTCTTGCTCTGCGCGCGGCTGCCGAA
>JBHHZX010000384.1:0-3012 GCA_046758265.1 Phycisphaerae bacterium | reverse complement strand
TCAGCATCCACGAGTTGCTTTACCCGCTCGTGCAGGGCTGGGATTCGGTCAATATCCAGGCCGACGTCGAACTGGGCGGAACCGACCAGACCTACAACAACCTCGTCGGGCGCCAGTTGCAAAGCGACATGGAGCAGGAGCCGCAGGTCGTCATGATCCTGCCCATGCTGCGCGGGCTCGACGGGCAACGCAAAATGTCTAAGAGCTACGGCAACTACATCGCCGTCAGCGACACGCCGCGCGATTTCTTCGGCAAAACCATGAGCATTCCGGACGACTTGCTCGAAGAGTGGTTCGCGCTGCTGACCGACGTGCCCGTAGCCGAGGCGCGCGCCGCAATCAAAGAACACCCCATGAAGGCCAAGGACCGCTTGGCGCGCCGGCTCGGACAACGCTTCCACAGCGCGGCCGAGATGGACGACGCCGCAAAATGGTGGCACGCGCACTTCGGCGCGCAGCGCGCCACCGAGCCGGTCGAGGTAGTGATTCCGGCCGAAGAGATCGACGACGGCCACATCCCGGTTTGGAAGCTCGCCTGGCTGGCTCACGAGCGCGAAATCAGCAAGTCCGAGGCGCGCCGCATGGTACAGGGCGGCGCGTTCGCGCTGGCCAACGAAAAAATCACCGACCCCAACCAATCCGTTCGACTCGAGGGCGGCCAGCAATTCCGTGCCGGGCGCTTCCGTAAGGGCGAGCGCATCAGGCAACCGCTGATCGCCACCGTTGTACTGGAACGGTAGTGGGCATTGTGCGGATGCGGCGCGGGAGCTCCGGGTAGTGCGCCACCGAAACCAGTCCTTCCCTCGCACGGCACTATGGACGATGGTGTGACGAGACTGAAGCAGTGCATGTCACTTGCCTGCTGGGGTTCTGATCGACTGGGAGAACGCAATGAGGCGGGTGCTTGCCGCGTGCCGCAATCCCGGCGCGGTGCCGCGGGCGCGACGGCGGGTCGCCGTGGCTAAAAGGTGGATTCTTCTTCGCCTTCCATGATTGCGGCACCGTCATCGCGCACGCCCAGCATGGGTGTCAAAACATCGCGCGGGTGCTCGGGATGAAACGGCTTGCGCAGGTGGCCGCGCGCGCCGTACTCCACCTCGTGCATCAACCGGTTGATGCCGCGCAGGTTCAAGAACCCCCCGATCCCCGTTATGGTGTGAAACGCCCGGAATGGTACGTTGATCTTGGCGGTCTCGGTGGGGTCCTTCTCTACTTCGAGCAACCCCACCTCGATCGCGTCCAGGTGTTCGCGGCTCTCGTCAACAAATCCTTCCAGATGCTCGCGCTCGTCCGGATTGATGATCAACGGCTCGCTGACGTACCGCTCGCCGGTGACCCCCAGCCGGCTCCAAGTGTACACGACTCGCACGACCAGCGCCAGGGCCCGCGCGGTATAGTGCGGCAATGAGCCAGACAAGTGCACCGTTTGCCCAAAGCAAACGCGCGCGTTCGTGGCGCATGCGCCGGCCAACGTGGGAAGACTGCCAGCGTATGTTTGCGCCGCTGGCGTGGCTCGTGGTCGTCGCGTCATACCTGGTGATCATTTTCGCCTTCGTCTGCCCGCAGGACTTCCGCAGCCGTTCGCCGGCGTACGTCTGCACGGCAACGGCGGCATTCATGACCCGTACGTTCCTGTTCCAGCTCGGCCTACTGCTGTCCGCGATTGCGACAGTCGCTGCCGTTATGCGCCGCTGGCGGTTAATGATCGCCACGCTGCCGCTGGTGATTTTTTCCGTCGGGCCCAGCCTGTGGAGCTACGTACCGCGGCGCAAGCCGGCGGCCGCGGGTGAGACGTTCACCGTGATGAGCGTCAACCTGCTGGCCGGGAACAAGCTTACCGCCCCGATCGTCGCGGAAGTCGTCGCGGCGGAGCCTGACGTGCTCCTGTTGCAGGAATACTCGCCGCATTGGCACGAGGCTTTTCAGGCAGCGCTCGCCGCCGACTACCCTCACGCCAGCTACGTCCCACGCAACGACTCCTTCGGCCTGGCGATCTACTCCCGACAACCCTTCGTCGGCCCAGTCGACCTGGCAATTCCACTCGGCACCCTCGGCACACCGCAGGCCCGTGCCGTCGTGCGGGTTGCCGGGCGCGACGTCGTGTTCTACAGCCTGCACCTCGCGCCGCCGAGACGCCTGGACTGGGCGATCGAACAGCGCCGCGAGCTTGCGGACTTGTTGGACCGGCTCAGACGCGAAGAGTTGCCGATCGTCGTCTGCGGCGACTTCAACTTCACCAACGCGAGTGCGTTCGCCAACGAGCTGGAGCGATTAGGGCTGATCGACGCGCATCGGATCAGCGGCCGGGGTCGCGGCACGACCTGGCCGATGCGCGGTGCTCTGAGGTGGTTTCCCGGCATCCGCCTCGACCACATCTTCCTCTCGAAAGAGCTGACCAGCACGCACAGCCGTACCGGCACCGGCCGGGGCTCGGACCATCGCCCGGTCATCGCCGAAATCGGCTTCGCGGGCCAAAGGATGTAGCGGCCGGCGCCTCGCCGGCAGCTTTGCCAAGGAGGATTTTTGCTCTCACCTACACACGATCCGTACGCTGGACGCTAGACAATCAAGGAGCGCCCGGTCATCTCGTTCGGCACGTCGAGCCCCATCATCGTCAACACGGTCGGCATAATGTCGGCCAACCGGCCGCCGTCGCGCAACTTGCCCCCTTTGAAGGGCTTACCGACCACGTACAACGGCACGTCATACGTTGTGTGCGACGTGTGGGGCCCACCGGACTCGGGATCGATCATCTGCTCCAGGTTGCCGTGATCGGTGGTGACGAGCGCACAGCCGCCGACCTTCTCGATGGCATCGAGAACCTTCCCGACACACGCGTCCACCGCCTGGCAGGCCTTCACCGCAGCCTCAATCGATCCGGTGTGCCCGACCATGTCCGGGTTCGCGTAGTTCAGGATGATCAGGTCGTCCACGCCGCTCGCGATCCGCTTGAGCATCACCTCGGTCACCTCGTACGCCGACATCTCCGGCTTCAGGTCGTAGGTGCTCACT
>JBHHZX010000383.1:0-3051 GCA_046758265.1 Phycisphaerae bacterium | reverse complement strand
TCGCACAGGATGCGATCGGCTACGTTTCCCTGCAGGCGATGAGGGACATCGCTGCTCTGCTCGAGCTGCCGCCGTCGGCCGTCATGGACGCGGTCACATTTTATACGCACTTTTGGACGCACCCGAAGGGCGAAAAGGTAATCATCGTCTGCCGTTCGCTCAGTTGCGAGTTGATGGGCGGCAAGGAACTGTTGGCGGCGCTCAAGCAAAAGCTCGGCGTCGATGAGCACCAGACCACGCCGGACGGCAAGTATTCGCTGATGACCGAGGAGTGCCTGGCGGGCTGCGATCACGCCCCGTGCATGCTCATCAACGAAAAGATGCACAAACGCGTGAACCTCGCCGACCTCGACCGGATCCTCGCCGATCCCGAAAACGACAAGCTCGACGTGCCACGCAGCGACCTGTTCGACGCCCCGCGGAGCACCGGCGCCGACGGCCAACCCGCCGGGAGGAACGAGCTGAAGGAGGCGTAAGACATGGGCATTGCGGATGTTGACATCGTGATTCGCAAGTCGCCGGAGTCGCCCGAGAGCCGGACGGTGAATTGCCTGATCGACACGGGCGCTGCGATGACGGTCCTACCCGCCGATCTGCTCAGCGAGCTCGGGCTCGTGCCGCACGACGAAGTGCAGTTCAGGCTTGCCGACGGTTCGCGGATTACGCGGAAAGTCGGCCGGGTGTTTGTCGAATTCGAAGGCCGCGCCGAATACGCGCCGGTTGCGTTCGGAGAGCACGGCGACAGCAACCTCCTGGGCGTGTTGACGTTGGAAGAGTTACGTCTGTTTATCGATCCATTGCACCGGGAGTTACACCCCTTGCCACAGCAGCTTTAGGTTTCGGTACCGCCATGGCGTACGAACGCGTACTCATGCGAAACGTCGGCGTGCCCGACAGCACGTCGATCGAGACCTATAAGGCCGCCGGCGGCTACGAAGGAGCCGCGAAGGCCGTCGCGATGAAGCCCGACGAGGTGGTTGACCTCGTCCGGCGGGCTAATCTGCGCGGCCGCGGCGGGGCCGGGTTCCCCGCCGGCGTCAAATGGGGGTTTCTGCCCAAGGACCGCAAGATCACGTATCTGTGCGTCAACGCCGACGAGTCCGAGCCGGCCACCTTCTGCAATCGCATCACGATGGAACACGACCCCCACATGCTGCTCGAAGGCATCCTGATCGCCGGCTACGCCACCCGTACTACCGTGGCATACATCTACATGCGCGGCGAGTTCAGCGAGCAGTTTCACATCATGCAGAAGGCGGTAGACGAGGCGTACGCCGCCGGCTATTTCGGCAAGAACATCCTCGGCAGCGGCTATGACCTGGATTGCTACATCCACCGCGGCGCCGGGGCGTATGTCTGTGGCGAAGAGACGGGCCTGATCGAAAGCCTCGAAGGCAAACGCGGTTGGCCGCGGATCAAGCCGCCGTTCCCGGCGATCGAGGGCGTCTTCCGCCAGCCGACCGTGGTGAACAACGTCGAGACGCTGGCGTGTTTGCCGCACATTCTCGCCCGCGGGCTCGACTGGTGGCTCAGCCTGGGTACGGAGAGTTCCAAGGGGCCCAAGATGTACTGCGTCAGTGGTCCGGTGATGAGGCCCGGCTGTTACGAGGCCCCACTCGGCCTCACCGCCCGCGAACTGATCTACGGCAAGGATTTCGCCGGCGGCATGCGCGATGCAAAGAAAGTCAAGGCCGTTTTCCCCGGCGGCTTGTCGGTGGGCGCGCTGCGTGGCGACGTCTTCCCGAAAGCGCCGGGTGGCGAGGTCGATCCCCAGAAAGACTACGACGAGCTCGACTGCCTCCTGGACTTCGACGACCCGCGCCGCTACGGGCTGCTCGGGTTGGGGACCGCCGCGGCCGTGGTCGTTGGTGAGGACACGGATATTCGCGACGTGCTGGTGAACGTGACCCGCTTCTATGCCCACGAATCCTGCGGGCAGTGCACGCAGTGCCGCGAAGGCACGGATTGGATGTACAGAATTGCGCGACGGATTCAGGCCGGCGCGGGCCGCTCATACGATCTCGACCTGCTCGTCGAGCTCACCCACAACATGGGCATGATGCCGGGCCTGAGCATTTGTGGCTTGCCGGACGGTGCGGTGTTCCCGATCCGCACGCTGGTCGAGAAGTTCCGGGCGGAATTCGAGCAACACATCACTGTCCAGGAGCCCGAAGCGCCGGCTCGGTTCATTAAAAGCGTAAACCCCGCGGCGTACGAAGTGCCGATCCTGGGCCGCAAGGCGGCGGTGATGCACGGCGTACCTGATTGACCGGAGGATACCTACGTGGGTCTCACAGCGATCAAGGTGAAAGTCAAAAAGTCGCGCGAATCGAAAAAACCGCGGATTGTCCAATTTCTGGTGGACTCCGGCGCCGTGTATTCGGTCGTGGATGCCGCGACGTTGCGCGCGCTCAGGTGCCGCCCCTATCGCAAAGAGAGCTTCGCGCTCGCCGACGGCTCGATGGAGACCCGGCAGGTGGGCGACGCGTACTTCGAGTATTCCGGCGTCGGCGGCCCGGCTCCGGCGATCTTCGGCGAGCCCGGAGATAAGAACCTGCTCGGCGTGACCGCATTGGAGGCGATGAAGTTGGTGTTCGACCCGTTCAAGCGTGAGTTGCGCCCGATGACAATGCCCCTGATGGGTGCCGTACCGTTTTGCTGAACTGCTGTTCGCCATGCCGACCGGCTCGAACCCGATTCGGCATCAAACACCAAAGGGCATCGCAGGACTAACGCACATGCCGATGATCACCATAGACGGAAAAGACGTCGAGTGTCGCGCGGGGATCTCCGTCCTCCAGGCGGCGCTGGACGCCGGCTGGAACATTCCCCACTACTGCTACCACCCCGGGCTGACGGTGGTGGCCAGTTGCCGGCTGTGCCTGATGGAAATGAAGATGCCCCACCCCAAAACGGGGGAAATGATCTGGGCTCCGAAGCTCATGCCCTCCTGTCAGACGCCGGTCCGAGACGGGATGGTGGTGCGTTTCGACTCGGAGCGGGTGCGATCCAGCGTCCGGGATGGCATGGAGTTCTTCCTGCTCAACCATC
>JBHHZX010000382.1:0-3057 GCA_046758265.1 Phycisphaerae bacterium | reverse complement strand
TGGCCAAGCGCAGCGCGGCCATGCTTGCCAAGTACCCCGACAGCATGCCCGCGCCTCCGGCTTGGGCATGGCACCCGGCACCCGGCACCCAGCACCCGGCGCGCGGCGTCCCCTACGGACACGATACGCCATAAGCGGCGAGCAGCGCCGCCAGGTCGGTCAGGTCCACGTCGCCGTCGCCGTCGAGGTCGCCGTCGTGGTACGTCGCGCCCTCCGCCATGCCGTAGTGGGCAAGCAGCTGCGCGAGGTCGGAGAGGTCAACGTCGTCGTCGCCGTCCAAGTCGCCGGGCAGCCAGCCGGTGAAGACGAAGTGGGCGTTGAAGATGCCGCCGGGCGTGCCGGGTGTGTAGCAGCTCAGCATGCCCTGCCGCCGATCGTTCATCGCGGGCCAGCCGTTCATGCCGCCGATCGAGCCACCGAGCACGTTCGGCTGGCCTTCTTGGGCCACGATAATCCGCTCGCCCTCGGGCGGGCTGATGAGCAGCGTGTCGAGCTCGTCGCCGCTCGGATAACGCAGTGCGCACCAGAGGAGCAGGTTTCCGCAGTTGTCGAGCCCCCGTAGGGGGTTGCGCGAGATCGCTTGGATGAACACCTCGCCGCCCGCGATTTCGTCGTAAAACGCCAAGGCTTTCCGGTAGTTGCCCGGCGTACCGACGAACCAGCCCGCGGTGTACTGGCCCCCACCCAGGTTGACGTCGGCAAAGCAAGCGATCTCCCCCAGGTCGTTCAGCAACGGGGCCTGAAAATCGAAATACGTACCGCCGGCGGGCGTCGCTTCACCTTGCTCCACGTACCACTCATGCACACCATCGGTCGTCACGAACAGGCCGCGCCCCGCCACCCCGCCCTGAACGATGCCGAAGAAGCTGACCTGCCCGGAGTCATTGATTCCGGGGACGTCGCCGATCGGAATCCACGTGCCGTCCGCGTAGCCCAGCGACTCGCCGGCCAGCAGGCTGAACGTGCCGCCGCCCGGTACGGGATCGCCCACCGCGACGTGTTTCGTGACCACGCCCTCGGTCCACTTCAGAATATTGACGTCGCCAGTATCGCTGTTCTTGGCGATGAAGACGATCTCACCGCTGTTGTTCATCGAGCCGGGACCGACGGCCGTCAGCGTGCCGCCGAGCGGCGACGGGTCGCCGACCGCGGCCACCCTGATGATTTGCCCGCTGTCCGCCTGATACAGGAACAACCCGCGCGGTGCGCTGCCGCCGTCCACGTCGGCGATGAACAGCACATCCCCGTTGTTGTTAATCGGCGGCGCAAAAACCGTCCCGCCGAAGAAGCCGCTGAATGTGCCGCCAAGCGGCGACGGGTCGCCGACGCCGCTGCCGGGATCGCCGCTGCCGCCGCCCCCGCCGCACCCGATGGCGATGGGCGTCAGGCCGCTCTCGTCGGCGACGAAGACGCCCTGGTTGCGTTCGGGGCCGGTGATCCTCGACATGAACGCGATGCGTCCCGCGTCATTGATGATCGCGGGATTTGCAGATGCCAACGGATACATCGTCCCGCCCTCCGGCGCCGCCTGCGCGTGCCAGGCGTAAGCTGCGAAATCAAACCCGGCTGGCGCCGCACAGCACGGGTCCGTGCCGCGCCGCGTGCCGATGGTATTGGCAGGCTCCGCGCCGCCGTCGAACGCGGGCACCGTCCATGCGTCAGAGATGCGGACATAGGGTTGGCCCGATGCGGTCGCCGCCAAGAACACCGCGTGGATACCGACCGAGCCGAGAAGTGCGTAGCGGTTCATAATGTCCCTCCGTTCGGGTATGAGGTCTTGCCCATCTCTCCTCGCTACTTGTGCTTCCCGCACGAACCCCGGACAGGAGACCCCGGCACTCGAGTTCATTCTACGAGCCGGCGTCACTGATCAGCAAGAACATTTGCCGGTTCCGGCCGTCGCTGGGCGCGCCAAATCGTTCCGCAGACTGGTAGGGTGCGTCCCGGACGCACCTCTTTTTTGCTCAAGCCGGCAGCGCCGGCTATCTTTGCGGAACGATGCCCGAGTATCGACGGCCCATTGCGCCCGGCGCGACGTTCTTCTTCACGGTCGTGACGAACTTCCGCCGACCGATCTTTACCGGCCCGGCGGCGTTGGGTTTCCTGTGGACCGCCTTTCGCGAAGAGCTCGCCCACCACCCCTTCGAGATCGACGCCATCGTCATTCTCCCGGACCATTTGCATTGTCTCTGGACCCTGCCGCCGGACGACACGCGCTACTCGATGCGCTGGTCCGCGATCAAGGGGCGCTTCACGGACCTGTTCCTTGCCGGCGGCGGGACGGAGACGCCGCGCAGCGCGTCACGCCGCAAGCGCGGCGAGCGCGGCGTCTGGCAACGGCGGTTCTAGGACCACGTGGGTGGGACCGGCATCTTGCCGGTCAATCCCGAGCAGAGTGGGAGCGGCATCTTGCCGGTCGATTCTGGCACATGGATTACATCCATTACAATCCGGTGAAGCACGGCTTGGTGCGCTGTCCGCACGCGTGGCCGCATTCGAGCTTCGCGAAGTGGGTGCGCCAGGGGGCGTAGGCGGCCGATTGGATGTGCCTGTGCGCCGGTCGACCCGCCAAGCCGCCCGACTTCGGCGATGTCGAGGGCCGCGCCGGCGAATAAAGAAAGAAGGTGCGTCCGGGACGCACCCTACGTGGCCCTCCGCGCTAGCGACGAGGTCTGCATCGATACGGGCCACCAGGGCTACCTGGCGGGTAATCGATTCCTTCAGGCGCCGGTGTGTTTCTGCGGGGCTGAGACGCCTGAAATGGTCGCACAGCCACTGGAGATCAGCGGTGCACGCTCTGAACTCCCGCGGGGTGCCACGGGCGGCTTGTCCGCCCGTGCCCAGAACCATTGTGCACGCAGATACACTGGCAGGCAAGCTGCCAGTGGCACCCAGCGTGGCGGTGCACGCTCTGAGTTCCCGCGGGGTGCCACGGGCGGCTTGTCCGCCCGTGCCCAGAACCATTGTGCACGCAGACACACTGGCAGGCAAGCTGCCAGTGGCACCCAGCGTGGCCTCGTCGGCGTAGCGAATCGTGTGCTGGAGCCGCTGGCCCTT
>JBHHZX010000381.1:0-3083 GCA_046758265.1 Phycisphaerae bacterium | reverse complement strand
GTCGATCTTTTGCTGGCGGTGCATTTCGCAAATCTCGACGTCCCAGGTTTCGTCGAGCCATCTGGCAGCGTCCGCCACAAGCTGCAACGTGGGGTCCGCCGCCGCGAGGCGAAGCAACGTTTTTCCCATCCGGCCGCAGCAGCCGACGATTGCGAGTCGCACCGGGCTCATCCAATCGTTTCCAGCAGCTCACGCATTTCGCGCTCGGTCTTCATGTCGCCCTTGGCGCGGGCGCACTCGATGCCGGCGGCGAGCGTCTGCTTGGCTGCGTCGCGCCGGTCTGCCCGAATCTCGGCCCGCGCCTTGTGATAGTACGCCGCCGTGTACCTGCTATCGATCGCGAGTGTTTTGGCGAACGCCGCGATGGAGTCGTCCCATTGCGAAAGGTTGAAGTATTCGAGGCCGATGGCGTAGTGCGACAGCGGATCATCGGGAGCCATCTCGGCAAGTTTGAGCAACTGTTCCAGTCGCGACATTCGAGTCTCCGCCGCATCGCCGATAACGAGCCGAGGGAGCGCGCTTGAGAGCTACCTGATCTCGAACAGATAGCACTCGGAGAAGGTGTATCCTTTTTCGCCTTGCTTCAGCAAGTCCTTGTTGAACTGCCGGCCTATCTGCTTGATGCGTCGCATCAGTCGGTCCGCGCGCTCTTTTTGCCGCCGGGCCGCGGCAGCGTCCCGCTGTTTGATCAGGAACGGCTCGGCTGCGACCAGCCGAATGTCGGCGCCCGTCAACCTCGCACACGCCACGCCGTTTTCTTGGAGGTATCGCCCGGCTTTGAGAGCAGCTTCTCGCTCACTCTTCTTCCTGAAATGCTGAACGATGACGTAGTGATATCCCTTTCGCAGTGTTACCTGCGGCGCTCCGTCGCCGCCGGATTCCGCCGCCGCACCGTTGGCCACGCCGGTTGATTGCTCAGAGGATGTAGCGCGCCCGCTTGCCCGATCAGCCCTGGAAGCGTCCAGGCCCACACCGGAAGTGACGCCCGCGCCTGCGTCGGCCTCATCGTTTTCCCCCCTCGTGAATTCGGTTCCGCCGGTCACGCTGGGGTACGAAGACTCGTAGCGCCGTCCGGCGGAAAACGCCACCGCCAGCAAAACGGCCGTGGCGGCGACCAGAACCGCGAGCGTCGGAGCGGAGACCGTTAGCTGCCGCCGGTCGGCAGCGGTGGGCGTCGCGGGCCCGAAAGAGACCGTCGGCTTGGCTGGTGCTCTTGGCTCGCTTTCGCTGGTGGACAACGGTCGGTCCACCTGCGGCGACGAGTTGGAAGAACGTGGCTTCCAAGCGGGATCGCCGCTCTTGGTCCGTGACCGGTACACCTCATACAAGATAGGGCGTTTCTTGCGCGTGGCCACACGTTTCCTCCGTCGGCAGGCCTGAGTTCCCCACCTTCAGGGCACGCCTGCGGCTGCTGATTGTAAATCGTATGGGCGGTGTTACAAGCACGCGCTTTGCCGGTGAGCAGCCCCAAGTGCGACAGGCGAGCGCAACAAGAGCGGGCGCTGCCGCGGGCACACGGTCGTGCCGAAACCCTGCCGGTCGCCGCGGGAGGCGTCGACTTCGCTACCGATGGTAGACCCGCACGCGTCTGTACGGGTGGCGGTAGCGGCCGTACGTACTACTGTACCGGTGGCGCGGACCGCTCGAGCGGAGCTGCAACCGGCCGTAACGGTGGTGAGAATCACTGTAGCGCCCGTACGAGCCGCTGTGGCGGTAGTGTGAAGCGCTGGAGCGTTCGTAGACCCGGATACGGGAGCGCGGCGCAGAGTAATGGTACCGACGGCTCACGTGCCTGCGATAGTGATGGCCGCGGCCGCTGCGGTAGTAGACCCTGGTGCGCGTATGTCGCACCGGGGCCGTGTAGTACCGCGAGCGGGTATACGTCCGGCGGTACGTCGTGGGGTAGCAGTCGTCGAATACCGCCGCGCGCGGCGTCAAGTAACTGACGTACACCACCGGATCGTAAAAACCATAATATTCGTCCGAATAGACGTACTGGCGCGGCGTGCAGCCGCTGTGATAGCGTGGGCTGGAACGGCTGTAGTGGAACCAAACGCCGAAGTCGGCCGCCGCAGCGGGCGTTGCGGCAGGCCCCCAAGCCAATGCAGCGGCCAGCGCGAAGAGGGTCATGCGAGCCGTCATAGGATCACTCCTGATCGGAGACGGGGTGTCGCGAAACTGGGGCGTTCTGCCTCAGCGCGTCCTGCTAACGAAGACACACGCAAATTCTATAGGTTGGCCAGGCCGGCGCCTTTTTGTCGTAAGCGCTTCCGAACTCGCCGCCAGCGGGGCGCTCCCGGCAACTATCTTATGGGGCGGATCACCGCCGAATAAAGGCGTTTTGTCCAGCTTGGTCTGCCGGCGATCGTGTGCGGCGCAGATTGGGTGTTCGTGCGGTATGATTCCAGCCTTGGCAGCACGTTTCGTTCCAACGATTATCGGCTGTCCGCCACGGAGCACCGCCATGGACCCCAGGTGGGTCGTGCAACAAGTTTCCTGGCCGCGGGAGATGGCGGCGGCGGTGCGCGAGTTTGCCGACACGGGCGAACTCGCCTGGCTCGACAGCGCCGTGACCGACGACCTGCAAACGGCGCCGGCACGGTATAGCCTGGTCTGCCGCGATCCTGTAGCTCTCCTCGAAGAGATCGACGGGGCGCGGGCGGAATTCTTGGTCGCCGGCAAGATCGTCGCGACGGACACAAACGGGTGGGAATTGTGGCGACGGGTATTGCGGCGCACCGCGTGCTGGCCGCCGGCCACGTGGGGGATTTCGCCCGGCTGGGTAGGGTACGTGGGCTTCGAAATGGCCCGACACCTCGAGCGCCTGCCGAGCTCGCACCGTGAAGACCTGGGGCTGCCGTTGCTCCGGATGGAGCTCTACGACCGCGGCATCGTTCTGGACCATTACCGGTGCCGGGCGTTTGCCGTGGCGGGCGTTGGAATGCGATCAAAGTTGGGTCTGACCGAGCTACCGCTGGAAGCCTTGGTAGAAGACTGGGAGCAGGCGGTCAGCGCGGAATCGCCTCCACGCTGTCCAAGTCTGCCGCGGCTGTGCTTCGACATGGACCGCCGGACGTACGAGC
>JBHHZX010000380.1:0-3126 GCA_046758265.1 Phycisphaerae bacterium | reverse complement strand
GGCAGACAGCGGCAAGCTGACCCGCTTCCTCGCGCTCGACGATCTCCAGGAGGAGCTGGAGGCGCGCCTCGCCGGCCGCTTTCCGACCCGTACCCGCCGCCGGCGGGTCCGCACGCTGTCGGACGTCTGGCGATTTGTGCGGCGGCTGCTCGTGGTGATCCCGCTCACGCTGGTGATCTGGTTTCTGGCGTACCAAGAAAGCCTGATTCCCGCGAAAGACATCGAGTTGGAACTGAACATCACGCGTGACAGCGCTCTGCACGTTGACGTCCTGCGGCCGCGGCCGCCGGTGTTCAAGCTCGCCTTACGCGGCCCGACGCGCGAGATCGAAGCGTTGCGGGCTAGGGCTGCCGAGCGGCCCATCAAGCTCGACTGGCCACTGCCGGCGGCATACGCCCGGCCCGGGCAACCACGGCTGGAGAAGGAAGAACTGCTGACGGTTATTGCCAACCTGCCGGCGCTGCATAACGCCGGCGTCTTCGTCGAGGACGTGGCTCCCGACAGCTTCGAGTTCGTGGTGAACGAGGTTGCTTCGGTTACGGTGCCCGTCGAGGCCAACGCTGGCGCGTTGCGCGTCGCGGTCGAACGCATCGAGCCGGAACGTGTCAAGGTCTGGCTGCGACGTGGCGACCTCGACCGTCTAAGCGAAGATCAACGCTTTATCGAAGCGAACTTGGAGGAGCGGCTGATCGGCGCGGCGCGGAATCGGCCGCTCGAATTCGCCGCGGTGCCGCTTGAACTGCGGGTCAGCGAATTCGAGGTGCTGCGCGTCGAACCAGCGGAGGTGGATATCCGGCTGCGCGTCGAGGGCGAAACCGGAAGTCGGCAGCTAAAGGGCGTTCGCGTGCAATTGGCCGTCAGCCCGCAGGTCTGGCAGCGCTACGACATTGACTACGCCGACGCCAATGAGTGGCTGCTTGAGCTCGAAGTCGCGGGCGACGAGACCGTGGTGGATACATTGCGTCCGCAAGACGTCGACGCGCTGGTTGTTCTGACCAGCGATCAGGCCGTGCCGAGCACCGAGTACCGATCGATGGAGGTGCTGGTCGAACTGCCCGAGGGCGTGACGCTCGTGGGACCATCACGGCTCGTCCAGTTTCGGCTGATTCCGCGGGAAGGTTCGACGCCGTGACCGGATCTCGCCGCTGCTCGCGGGCGCCTGACATCCTTCATGTGGACGCCGAGCTGCTGGTGGTCGATAAGCCCGCCGGCGTGCTGTCAGCTCCCGGACGCGGCGGGAAGGTCGGATTGCCGGACCTGATTCGCGAGCATCCCGGGCGGCCCTGCGATGAAGCCTTTCGAATCGTGCAGCGGCTACACGAGCAGGCCAGCGGCGTCATCGTGTACGCCCGGACATTCGCCGTCCAGCGGAATCTTACCAGGCAGTTCGCGGAAGGGCGGGCCGAAACAACGTATCTGGCGCTTGTAACCGGCTATGTCGATGCCGACGGCGACATTGATATCCCGTTGTACTACGACAAGCGGGCCGGGAAGCTGCGGGCGTCGAGTCGCCGCGGCGATCCCGCCTTGACACACTACCGCCTCGTCGAGCGTGTCGCGGGGAACACGTTGCTTGAGTGCCGGCCACTCAAGGAACGCACTGACCAGGTTCGGGCCCATCTCGCCGCGATTGGCCATCCGTTGAGCGTGGATTCGGAGTTCGGCGGAGGGCGGGCAGTCCTGCTTTCCAGCTACAAACCGGACTATCGTGTCAGCACGCGGCGCGCGGAGCGCCCGCTGGTCGACCGTCTGACCTTGCACGCCGCGACGGTTTCGCTCTTGCACCCCGCCACCGGCGAGCCGGTCCAATTCGCGGCGCCGCTGCCAAAGGACTTGCGCGCCACACTGGCACAACTGGGGCGGCTACGCTAGTTCCCTGGGTCGCGAAACGGCTGCGCCGGGGCGGGATTGCTTCGGTTTTGGGGGACCAGCCGGTTACAATCTGCCGATGGGAATACCAGGATGATGCTGCCATCGGACCATACCCCTGAGCGCGAGCACAAAACGCGCTCGGCGCCGCGCAAAGACACACAGCGCTCCGGCGCTCGACCCGCCGATGCCGTGCGCGCCTCGGCGACCTCACCGGCGTCCGCCGTCCCAACGCTGCGGGATGCGGATTCCGTCTGGCCGGTCGTCGAGGACATCAAAGGCCGCCTTGCGGATCTCGCCGAACGCGAGTCGGACTTGCGACGTCGCGAAGAGGAGATCGCTCGACAGCAACTTGTGTTGGAGCAGTACGCCCAGGAAGTTGCGCAGAAGGAAGCGGAGTGGCGGCGCGCGAAACTCGAGGATCTTGTGAAAGATTCGGAGGCGCACGCTGCAAACCTCGACGAAAACGAAAGACTCTCTACTACTGAGCAAAAGAGGCTCGCTCAGCAGCGCGCCACCATCGAAGAAACATTGAAAGCGCTTGCGGATCGCGAAGCCGCCCTCAGCCAACGACGGGCCGAAGTTCGCCAGCGATTGGCTGAGAAGCGGGATCTGATGCGGCAACGCAAGAACGAATTCATTGAAAAGGTTCAAGTTGCCCGGGCAGAGCTCAACCGACGGAAGCTCGCTCTGGCGCGCGAGCGCAAAACGCTCGACGAGCAGGTCGCGGCTTTGGAGGACCGCCGAGGGGTCCTCGAACGGCGTGCCGCCGATCTTGAACGGCGCGCCCAAGAGGTTGAAGCGCGTGTGGAGGCTTCGGAGCGTCGGCGGGCCGAACTGGAAACAGCGGCCTCGGAACTCGAGACGCGCACCCAGACCCTCGCAGCCCAGGAGGCTGAGCTGGCGGCTCGGCGCAGCGAACTCGACGCAAAGGACGCCGAATCACACCGTCGCGCCGGGGAGCTGGAAGCCCACGCGCAGCAACTTAAGCAGCGCACCGAGACTCTGGAGACGACGGCGGCGGAACTCGATGAGCGTGGCCAGACTCTCGCCACGCAACAGGCCGCGCTGGCGACGCGGCGCAGCGGACTCGATGCAAAGGAAGCTGAAGTGCACCATCGCGCCGGGGAGCTGGAAGCCCACGCGCAGGAACTTGAGCGGCGCGCGGAGACGCTGAAGACGACGGCCGCGGAGCTCGATGAGCGTACCCAGACCCTCGCAGCCCAGGAGGCTGAGCTGGCGGCCCGGCGCAGCGAA
>JBHHZX010000379.1:0-3163 GCA_046758265.1 Phycisphaerae bacterium | reverse complement strand
TGGGCGGCGTGCCGATTCCGCACGAATGCGGGCTCGCTGGGCATAGTGACGCCGACATCGTGCTGCATGCCCTCTGCGACGCGCTGCTCGGCGCCGCCGGTTTGGGCGACATCGGGGAATTGTTTCCCGACTCGGACCCGGCGTACAAGGATGCCGACAGCCGCCGCTTCGTCGCGGAAGTGCTGGCTCGGGTTCGCACGGCGGGTTACTCAGTCAACAACGTGGACGTCATCATTCACGCTGAGCGGCCGAAGCTCGCGGATCACAAAGCGCGAATCAAAGCGTCGCTGGCGGCATTGCTCGGGTTGCCGGCCGACGCAGTCGGAGTAAAGGCCACCACCAGTGAGGGGCTCGACGCGATCGGGCGTGGCGAAGCGCTGGCGTGCTGGGCCACGGTCCTGCTGGCGAAGGTCGCGTAGACGCTCGCGCTCCCGGTTGCTATGATGCGGTTGGCAGCACTGGCGGCGGTCGTCTCTCGTTTGTCACTCGAACCTTGCCGGGTAGCATGAGCTCGTTGACGTGGTCGGTTCTGGAAGCGCTGTTCCGCAACTGGGCCATCGTCGCAATCGTGTCGACGGTGGCGACACTGGTTGTAGTGCCGGCGCTCGTGCTCATGAAGTACGTTCGCATCTCGCTGAACATCATGCGGACGACGAGGCCGCCCTTATCGCGAAGCCCGCTCGACTTCGACCGCCTGGTTGGTGAACCGGTTAGTTTTGCGACGTACGATGGTCTGCGCCTCTGCGGGATGATGATTCCAGCGAACCCGCGCGTGCCGCGCCGCGGCCTGATCGTTTTCGCGCACGAGTTCTGCGCGGACATGTATTCGTGCGCCCGTTATTGCCGCCCGCTCCAGGAAGCCGGCTACGACGTGTTCGCCTTCGATTTCCGCGGTCACGGCCAATCGGACAATGACCCGGACTACTCGCCCCGGCAATGGGTGAGCGATCGGGAAGTCGCCGACCTGCGCGGCGCCGTCGCCTACGTTACGGAATGGCTGGAGCAACGCGGCTTCGCGCGTCAGATCGGCTTGTTCGGCATTTCGCGCGGCGCCTGTGCCGGCATCCTTGCTGCCGCCGAAAACCCCGACATTCGCGTAATCGTCTCCGACGGTGCGTTCAGCACCGACCGCACGATCGAGCATTTCATGAAGCGCTGGGCGTACATCTTCGCGAAGGTGCGGATCGTGTACGAAAACCATCACCCCGCTTTCTGGAGGTTTCTGCGCTGGTCGATGATGCACTTCGCCCGGCGGCAGTTTCGCTGCGCGTTCCCTTCGGTTCGCAAGGCGATCCAACGCATGACGCCGCGGCCGACGCTCTTCATCCACGGTGAAAAGGACTCGTATCTGCCGGTCGAGCAGAGCCGTCTGCTCTATGCGCTGGCGGCGCAGCCGAAGTTCCTGTGGGTCGCCCCCGACGCGCGGCACAACCAGGCCGTCGCGGTCCATCCCGAACTGTACACCCGGCTCACGGTGGATTTCCTCGACCGCCACCTTGCAGCACTGGCCCCCGAGCTCCGCGATATGCCCAGCGGCAGGAATGCAGTGCCACGTACAAGCAGGCCGTTGGCGGCCTCCTTGGCAACGTCGCGGTGAACGTTACTCCGCTCGGTGGAGCATGGCTACGCTGTTCGAACGCATCGCCGCCAGGCTCGCTTATTGGCATGCCAACCGGGTCTACGGGCGCTTCCTGGATGCGCTGCGCAACGTGGACGCCGTGCAGAACCGCGTTCTGCAGGACGTGCTGTCACGTATGGCGGGCAGTGACTACAGCCGCCGGCATGGCCTGGGGTCGGTCCGCTCGCCGGAGGATCTCAAGCGGGCGGCTCCCCTCGTAACGTACGAAGACCTGCGTCCCTACATCGATCGGGTTTGTGCGGGCGAGACGGCCGCCCTGTTCTCATCCGGTGAGCGGCTGCAGATGTTCGCTACCAGCAGCGGCACCACCGCGCTGCGAAAACTCATACCGGTGACGACGGAGTTCGTGCGCCAGTATCGTCGGGGCTGGAACACCTTCGGTCTCAAACTGCTCCGCGACCATCCGCGGGCCGTCCTGCGGGCGATCTTGCAGAGTAGCGGCCGGCACGACGAGAGCCACACCGCGTCCGGAGTGCCCTGCGGGGCGATCACCGGTCTCTTGGCCCACTCGCAAAAGCGGGTCGTGAGGCGTTTCTACGTCGGCACACCCGAAATCGCGCTTGTCGGCGATCCCCACGCCAAGTATTACACGCTGATGAGGTTCGCCGTCGTCCGCGACGTCGCGTTTGCGATCACCGCCAATCCGGCCACGCTGATTCGGATGGCGCAGACGGCAGACCAGGAAAGCGAACGTCTCGTCCGCGACGTGCGTGACGGGACCCTTTCGAGTGAGCTGGTGCCGGACGCTGCCCTGCGACGCCGGCTGGAATTGCGCCTCAGGCCCGCACCCCAGCGGGCCCGCGAGCTGGCCCGACTACGTTCAGCGGACGACGTGCTGCGGCCTCGTGACTACTGGCGGCTGGAGTTCCTGGCGTGTTGGACCGCCGGCAGCATGGGGCATTACCTCAAGCGGCTGGCAGGCTGGTGGGGGCCTCTGCCCGTGCGTGACGTCGGCCTGCTCGCTAGCGAGGGCCGTGTGAGCATCCCTCTGGAAGACGATACCCCGGCCGGGGTGCTCGACACGCAGGCCGCTTTCTTCGAGTTCATCCCCAGGGACCAGTGGAATCGCCCGAACGCGGAAACGCTGACGGCCAGGGAGCTTGAGTCCGGCCGGGACTACGTCGTGGTGCTGACCAACACCGCCGGGCTGGTTCGCTACCGCCTGGATGACGTCGTACGCGTCCGCGGCTGGGTCGAACAAGCCCCGCTGATCGAATTCCTGCATCGAGCCGGGCGCGTAGCCTCAGTCGCGGGGGAGAAGCTGACGGAAAACCAAGTGGTGGAAGCGGTGCGGGCGGCGACCACGCGGCTGGGATTGGCGGAATTTGATTTTGTCGTCGCTCCACACTGGCACGATCCCCCATTTTACCAATTGAACTGTCCGCGCCCGGCGACGACGGCATTGGCTGAGGCGATCGACCACGCGCTTGGCGAGCAGAATGAGGAATACTCTTCACGGCGTAAGTCACTTCGGCTCGGAATCTTACAGGTGAGAGAGGTTGGCCTGGAAGCCATTTCGAGCAT
>JBHHZX010000378.1:0-3164 GCA_046758265.1 Phycisphaerae bacterium | reverse complement strand
CGCTCGGAGGACGGCCTGGAGGCGTACCAGTTTGCCTTCACGATGACGGCGGTTCCCGAGCCGGGAAGCGTTTTCGCGCTCGCTGTCGGTGGCTTGTTCTTGTGCAAGACGCGCCGTCGCCGTTGAGGGCTGAGTTCCCTGTTACAGACAGAGGGCGGCTCGTTCAGCGCCGGCGGTATGCCGTCAGCGCCGTTCTCAGGCGAAGCGGTCCGCAGCGAACGCGGATCCAGGCCAGCGTGAGCACAATCGCGATCGAAAACGTCACGGTTGCGAGCAACCCGCCTTCGGGCCCGTATTCACCGCCGGTCCAGAGCGCTGGGCCGTGAGTGTCGGTGGTCAGTAGCGCGACGCGCGGGGCGTTTCCACTCACCGCAAACCCCAGCAGCGGACCCTGGGTGAAATTCCACGTTATGTGGACACCGATCGGCAGCCCGAGCCGCCCGGTGTAGATCACTCCGATTGCAAGCAACAGCCCGGCGACAAACGTGTTCAGCCCGCTCAAGACCGAGGCGTTGCGGTCCGGCAGGTGCAGGACGGCAAAGGCGGCGGCGGTCAGCACCACGCTGGCAATGAGCGCAGCGCGTGGCCCGATGAGCTGTCCTTTCAAGCCTTCGGCGAGATTGCGCAACTGATATCCGCGCGAGAAAAGCTCCTCGCTCACCGCCACTAACACGAACTCCACGAACGCGCCCCCAAGCGCCAGCCCGATGCGGGTGCTCGAGACCTGTAGTGTGGGTGTCGCCCGGACCGCAACCCAGCCTGCAACCAGTTCGACCACAAAGATTCCGCCCATCATGGCCACACCGAGCAGCACTCCGAAGCAACAGTCAAATGTCCAGGCGCGGTCGATGCGCAAGCCAAGGTCAGCGAGCGGCCGCCGGTCGAGCAACCTGCTCGCCAGCCACACCGTCGCGATCAGCAGGAGACACGCGGCGATTCCGAGAGTTGATTCGTCACCCTCCGTGGTGGAAAACAACGCGGCGAGGACGGCGAGGCCGACCAACGCGACGCCGAGCATCAACGCTTGCAGCAGCAGCCGCCAGAGCGCGCGCAGCCGACGCTCGTCATGGTTCCAAAACAAGCTCACCAGCCATCTCACAGTCACACTCTGCCTCGAATCGCCCGCGGCCGGCCACGCAGCATGGCACGGCGGATCAACGCGGTATCGCGCACGTCGTCGCGCACGCCGCGCAACGTGGATTGAACAGGGATTTTGTCGGCGTTCCAAGAGTCTCGGTATCAGGCGAGCGGCATTTGCCAGTTGGAATCGCAGCGACTGGGCTTGAAGACTCCGCTGCAAACGATGTTTGCGCCGCGCGTCCAGAGGCGGCCGGTGGAGCCCGGGACGTGGCCGTCGTGGTGCGCCTAGGCTCGATCATCGGCGGAGGGACCGGCGCGAGCCTGAGAAACAATGTCGATTCCAGGACCTGCGAACACGGGTTGCCGAGCGGTGACGCGCGGCCTTTGCGCGTCGCGGGCGGTGATTCCAAGGTGAGTGGTCGGCCGCTGGTCATCCGCGGCCCGCCGGACAGAGACGGCAGGTTCGGGCTCGAGCCGTTGCGCATGCGGGCGTGGCGGCCTCTCGAAAAAGGCGTTAGCGACCTCGATTTCGTCGAGCCAACCGACGCCGTGCGGGTCGATCGTCCGCAGCTCATCGGAACCGGGAACGAAATCCGCCCGCCGCTACCGGCCATCGAGTGCCGGCCGCAGGGCTGGCGTCGCCACGGGAATCAGGATCAGCGGATGCGGGGCAGGCAGCGCGCAGCGGCCCTTGCGTGAGCCTTTTCCGGAACAGGGGCTACTCTAAACGGCGTCAGGCAGCCGAATCTCCGCTTGACAACCGACCACGGGCAGGGATAGCCTCAACAAGGACGGATCTTGCGAGGTAGCGTATGGAAGTCCGCATGGACTTGGCACAGATCGTGATTTCCGAGACGCGTGATACGCAGATCATTGTGTTGCGCGAGCGGGACGGAAATCGCAACCTGCCAATCGTCATCGGCCTCACCGAGGCGCTCGCCATCGACCGCCGCATCAAGGGCGTGCAGTTGCAGCGTCCGCTGACGCACGATTTGCTGGGTAACGTGATCGAATCGCTCGCGGCGGAGCTGGAGAAGATCGTCATCAACGACCTGCAAGACCACACGTTCTACGCCAAGCTGGTCATTCGGCAGCAAGGCGAGCTGATCGAGGTAGACAGCCGGCCCTCCGACGCGATCGCCTTGGGCGTCGCCAACGAAGTGCCGATCTACGTCGAAGACCAGGTGCTGCGCGAGGTGATGCAGTAGGGGGAGGATCCAAGGACCTCCGGATCCAAGAGGGGGGAGTAGACTTCTAGAGATTCAATTCTCGGCGCAAAGCGCTTTCCAGTTCGGGATAGAGAAACGAGAAGCGGGCCTGTTCGAGTCGGGTCGGCAAAACACGGTTTCCCTCCCAGAGCAGGGCCTGGCCCATTTCGCCGAAGAGGGCTCGCACTACGAAACCGGGCAAGGGTGCGATCGTAGGTCGTCGCAGGATCCGCCCGAGGTTGCGCGTGAACTCGCGATTGGTGACCGGGTTCGGGGTTACCGCGTTCACCGGGCCGGAAACGCTCTCGGCGCGCAGCAGGAAATCGATCGCTCTGACCAGATCATCGAGCGTGATCCAACTCATGTACTGCCGTCCGCTACCCACCACGCCGCCCAGGCCCATTTTGAACGGCGGCAACATTTTTTTGAGTGCGCCGCCGTTCCGGCTCAGCACGATGCCGATGCGCAGGTTTACGACGCGCAGGCCGGCTTGCCGGGCCGGCGCGGCCGCGACTTCCCACGCTTGGCAGACATCGGGCAGGAAACCCTTTCCCGGCGGGCTTTCTTCGGTGAGCAAGTCGTCGCCGCGGTCTCCGTAGAAGCCGGTGGCGGAAGCGCACAGGAAGGTGCGGGGCGGCTTCTTGAGTTGTGCCAGCGCTTGGCTCAGCAAGCGCGTGCTGGCAACGCGGCTGTCGCGGATCGCCGCCTTCCGTTGCGCGGTCCAGCGTCCGCCAGCGATGTTGACGCCACCAAGGTGCACGACGGCGTCGACGCCTTCCAGGGCCGGCGCGTCGATCTCGTCGGCGGCGGGGTTCCAGCAGATCTCGTCTGTTCCGGCCTGCGGCGGGCGGCGCACAAGTGCAGCGACACGCTGCC
>JBHHZX010000377.1:0-3167 GCA_046758265.1 Phycisphaerae bacterium | reverse complement strand
CCATTCAAAGATCCACGGCTTTTTGTAAGCCTGCCTTTAGCCCACTCCGCTAAAATGAAGCCGTTGGGGTAACGAATACTCTCAAAAGGACGGGGCCTGCCCGCCGGTCTGCGCTCGAAATAACTCGAAAAGTGCCAATGGATACGCGAGAGACGATGACGGTGCTGCTCACGACCGGGCATGGGTCTGAGCCCGAGGCGGTCGAGGTGCCGCGGCGCGTCGGTACCGTCAAGCTCGGTGGCATGCTCGGGGAGGGGAGCGGCGGGGCCGTGTTCGGCGGCTACGACGAGGCCCTCAATCGAAGGGTCGCCGTCAAGCTACTGCACCGCCGGCGAGGTGTTGCGCACGACCCCGCCATGATTGAGCTGGCAAAAGGCGTACGCTCGGCCGCGCGGATCAGGCATCCGAATATTCTCACAATCCATGCCGTCGAGACGGTCAACCAGATGCCCGTGATCGTGATGGAGTACGTGGACGGAACCTCCCTGCGCGACCTCCTGCTGCGGTCCGGGGCGCTGGATCTGTCATTGGCGCTGTACGTGATGCGCTCCGTGGTTTCAGCCGTTGCCGCTCTACACGATGCAAACGTGATACATCGAGATCTCAAGCCGGCGAACGTGCTCTTCGACAGCGACGGCGAGGCGCGTGTCTGCGATTTCGGACTGGCCTGCGAGTTCGACGTCACCGCGTACAAAGGCCAGGCTGGCAACATCGGTGGAAGTCCGCTCTATATGGCGCCGGAGATGTTTGACGGGCACGTTTCGCCGCAGAGTGATGTCTATGCACTGGGGATCGTTCTGTTCGAGGTGCTGGCCGGCGCACCGCCCTTCTCCGCGCAGACGATCAGCGAGATCAAGGCCTGCCATATCGTGCGGCAGCCGCCGCTGTGGCAGCTCGGACGCCGCGAAATTCCCGAGGAGCTCTGTGAGATTGCCGGCCGGGCGCTGCGCAAGCAACGGTTTCTGCGCTACAAGGCGGCGGGGCACCTGTTGCGGGCGATCGAGCGCGTCGCGGCGCCCGAGCGGCGCGACGATACGTTGCGGATGCGCCTCGCGGAACTTGTGTCGGCGCAGCAAAGCGATGCCACCGCGGAGCGAAAGAGCTCGGTAAAGGAGCCGTCGGCGCGGACGACCTTCGACCTGATAGCGGAGCGAGCCAAACAGAAGCGTGAGCGGCGGCCGGAATGACCGCGTCAGCGCCACTCAAGCGATCCGCATACGCTTCGGGGTGCTGAGAAAGACCATTCCATTACATTTCAGCCGGAGATCGGTCCGTCGAGCAGCGCGTTTGAGCAGCCCACCCGCGCGTGAGACTCAATCACGCCTGACGCCACCCGCGGGCTCTCGACCGTCGCGATCATCGCCACAGGGGGCTGGGTGCCATGGCCAAGCGCAGCGCGGCCATGCTTCTCTATCCCCATCCCACATGCCCACGCCTTCGGCTTGGGCATGGCACCCGGCGGGTTCCCGACTGTCGCGATCATCACGACAGGGGGCGCGATCGCACAGAGGTGCGACCCGCAAGCGGTTCCGTCCCTTCGGTCCCGGGAGAAGCCCTCGTCAACGCCGTAGCGGTGTTAAAGAAGCCGGCACAACTTCGGGTGATTCCCCTCGTGAATCCGCCGGCGCGCCGGGTTCGTGAGCGTTGTCCCATACGGGCTCACCGCACGCTGGAGAGCGCTCGCCGACGTTTCCGGTCAGGTCATAGCTGGATTTCCCGCAGGGGCCTACCCCCACACTTATGGCTTCACAGGCTGTTGACACGCAAGTCACTCTGCCCTAGGCTGCGGCAGTTCAAAGGGTTTCGCTAAACGCGTAGCGTGGTCAACAGAGGGATTTAGACATGGATTCAATCTGGAATTGGCTCTGGACACCGCTCGGGCTGCTCCTGGCAATCATCGCATTGTGGAACTGGCCCTGGCATTTTTGAGCGACGCATTGGTGCTGACGCCTGAGAGGTGAGAGCGCCGGCTGCGGACGACGGAGGGGCGCGAGTCTTGTTGGCTCGCGAGGTGCCGTTTGGATCGACGCTCCGGGTGAGTAAGTGCGCCCGCGCCCTCATGCCAGGCGCTCCTCGGAGCGCCTGGCGCGAACGCAGGTTTGCGTTTATCGCGAGACCGACTAAGCGGACGCGCCGATGTGCGGTTGCCTATCAGTAGGTACGCTTTTGCCAACCCTAGGGACATGGGCCTCCCGAAGGGCAGCGGTTTGTGCTCGGGTGCTCGAACCCGCTACGCTCCTGTTGACGCCGCTCCTGCCCGCAGGTGCGTTGCCCCGCCGACGAACCACCTGAGACGGCTTATTGTCTTCCACCTTCCGCAGGCCAACCCGGGAACACGAGCCCCCGACGAAAAACCTCGCAGCTGAACGTACCGGGCGCCGCGACCGTGCCGACCGCAAAGCCTGCGTCGATTACGCCTTCCACAATGGCGATCACCAACTGGGACCGCCAGCGCCGCGAAGTCGAAAGAATCTCCCGGCACGTAGCCCCGAAGTGACACGACCCGCGTGGGTAGCTCCGGCGTTGCACCGGTGCGAACCCCGGTAAGATCCCCGCGCCACACGGTTTTGATGTTGGGTCCTTTGTTTGTATTGAATCTGTCCCTTGGTGGATTTATCCTGGAAGGGCCACGGCAGCCCGACGGCCCGCCGCCGGGAACCTGCTGACCGGAACCCGGTTTGAGAAGGTGTGCCGTTTGAGGGACGCCGAATGAGTGAGACGATGGCTACAGCGCCGAGCATCAGATGCCCCCAGAAACGGGGGTTTTCGCTGGCCGAGTTGCTCGTCGTGATCGGCATTATCGCGCTTCTGATGGCGATTGTCCTGCCGCCGCTGCAACTTGCCCACCGGAAAGCCATACAAACCAAATGCAGCGCCCAACTCCAACAGCTCGGTCGCGCGCTCGAAAACGCCCATAGCGAACATGGGTTCTATCCATTGTGGGATGACGGAGGTGCCTCGATCCGCTACACCTGGATCGACGTCCTGATACAGCGACGATTGCTCGGGTCGTCCGGCAGCCCGGATCGAACCAGCCGGCCGCGACAACGCAACCCGGCGCAGGTCGCTTATTGTCCCGCCGACCCGCTCCCCGACGCGCTGAACGCCGCCCGTCATAACGACCTGATCTCCCCCCCGCCCCGTGCGCGCGGCGGCTCATCGAGGCC
>JBHHZX010000376.1:0-3188 GCA_046758265.1 Phycisphaerae bacterium | reverse complement strand
GGTCGGTGAACAGGATCAGGCCGACCTTGTCGTTGTTTTGAACCGCGGAGAAAGCGAGCGTGGCCCCGAGCTCGGCCACCAACTCGCTCTTGAGCTGCTGCCGCGTGCCGAATTCCTGCGACGCGCTGACGTCGACCAACAGGATGACGGTCAGCTCACGTTCCTCGCGGTAGCGCTTGACGAAGGGCCGGCCAGTGCGAGCAGTGACGTTCCAGTCTATCGTGCGAACGTCGTCGCCCGGTTGATACTCGCGTACCTCTTCGAACTCGATGCCCAGACCTTTGAAGGCGGAATGATACTGCCCGGCGAAGAGGTCGTTGACCATTGCCGAGGTGATGATCTGGATGCGTCGGACCTTCTTGAGAATCTCGGTCGGGATCATGCTCTCTCAGTTTCTGCGCACCGCACTCCGCCTCCGTGCTCCATAAGGCGATCGCCGCCCCGCGCTCCGCAGATTGTATAAAGACCTTCCGGCGGTGCGGAAGCGCTCAAAAAAGGTAGCGGTTCGCGTGCGTCGCAGCGCTTGATGGATACTACGGCTGTGCCAGCCGCGCCTTTTTCAGGCATCGTGCATTCACCCACTCACTCCCCAGCTGGCGCCGCCGCGCCACACACACGCCGAAAGCCGCTAGAATCGCCCCTTTCGCTGGGAGAGGAACAACCGCCGCATGCCGGCTGATACGAACAATCGTGCCCGCAAAGCCACGACACCGGCGGAGCGGCCACCGGGCGGCGTTCCTGATGTGAGCGACCACGGTCACTCGCCGGTCGAGGCCTACGTCCCGGTCGCCGACGAGCCCGCCTACCCCGAGCCGACGCCCCTCGGGGAAGAGATCTACCTGGAATCCCTGCCGCTTGGCTCGCTCAATCGGCAGGTCTTCATCCTTGCCCTGCCGATGCTTGGCGAGCAGCTTGTCAACTTCTGCGTCGGGTTCGTGGACACGTTTCTGGCCGGGCAGGTCGGCAAGGAGGCGACCGCCGCGGTCGGCACCGGCGGCTACCTGAGCTGGTTTGTAACGCTCGGCTTCGCCCTGATCGGGACCGGGGCGGCGGCGCTGGTCGCCCGCGCCTTCGGCGCCCGCGACCTCAAGACCGCCAGACGGGCAACGAACCAGGCGTTCGTGCTGGCCCTGGCACTCGGCGCCGGAATGACCGGCCTGGTCTATTTCTCGGCCCCGCTGTTGGCAGACTTCCTTACACAGACGGCCGCCGCCCAGGCCATGATGGTGACCTACGTGCGGATCGACGCTTTCGGCTTCGTGCTATACAGCACGGTGCTGATCTGCGGCGGCGTGATCCGCGCGGCAGGGGACACACGGACCCCGATGATCATCATGGTCATCGTCAACATCATCAACGCGGTCGTTTCGGCGACGCTGGTGTTCGGTTGGCTCGGACCGCCGCTCGGCGTGAAGGGCATCGCGATCGGAACGGTGGTGGCCCGCTCGCTGGGAGGAGTGCTGCTGCTGGCCGTGCTGCTCCGCGGCCTGCGGGGGCTGCAGCTTCGGCTCGCCGCACTACGTCCCCACTGGGAGACGATCCGGCGGATGCTGCGGGTCGGGCTGCCGGCGGCCGGCGAGGCGTCGGTGATGTGGATCGCGCAGATCTGCTTCATCAAGATCATTGTGCACACCGCGACCGGCGAGACCGCCACCGCGAATTACGCCGCCCACATGATTGCAGTACGCATGACGGCGATTACGTACCTGCCCGCCGCCGCGTGGATGACCGCCGCGGCGACGCTGGTCGGCCAGTATCTCGGTGCCGGGCGTCCCGACCGCTCGGCCCGCGCCGCGCACGTCGCCGCGATGCAAGGGGCGGTGCTCACGACCGGCGTGGGCGTCGCGTTTTTCGTCCTCGCGGACCTCATCTACCAGTTGATGAGCCTGGACCCGGCGGTCCGCGCTGTCGGGGCGCCCGCGTTTCGAGTCGGGGCCTTCATCCACCCCTTCCTGTGCACGGGCATAATCTACATTGGTGCCCTGCGCGGCGCCGGCGACACCCGCTGGACAATGATCTTCTCGCTAATCGGCGGAATTCTGCTCCGCATACCTCTAGCCTACCTCGGCGGCATCGTGCTCGGCGGCGGACTCATCGGCGCCTGGTGTGGCATGTGGGCCGACAACCTCGCCAAGTTTCTCCTCGGCTTGACCCGCATGCTCCACGGGGGCTGGAGGAAAGTAAAGGTGTGAGGCTACGCGGTCACGGACGGGCGGCGAGCGCGCCGGCCGCTATGATCTCGCCAGCAACTGTCTGACGGTGTCATCAAGCAACGCTCGACCACCGAACTCCATCCCCAGTGCTCGCAGCTTGCCCGTTTCAATCTGGTGTTTGGGGTGCTTTTGCTCACCTATGATTCTTGCGCGGCTGCCGGAGAGCTCCCTCGCGAGCATCGCCACGTCGTACTCGGACACATACATGTCATAACAGTTAAACGCTTGGCCGACGAGTTGCTCAGCCGGGGCGCTCAGCAGGATCTCGACGGCGCGGGCGACGTCGGCGGCGTGTACTTCCTTGCCGCCCCCGGCGACGCGGACTACTTTGCCGCCCGCAACTCGCCGCACCAGATTGTACCAACGGCTGTTTTCGACCGGGTGCGCCACGCCATAGATACCGGTGGGCCGCAGGGCGCAAATCTCGTAGCCGTGCCCGAGGCCGTAGCTGTGGACGAACTTCTCGATCGCCGCCTTGTGAGCGCCGTAGTGGCTGGTTGCCCAGAGCGGGTGTGCCTCGTCGAGCGGCCGGTCGCCAAGGATTCTTTCGTGGACCGCGCAGGTCGAGATGAACACGAAGCGCTTCACGGCGGCGGCCCGGGCGGCCTCGGTCAACCGAATCGTACCAAGGACGTTCTTCTCAACGAATACCGTCAGATCCCCCTCCGCGCCGCGAAAGCCGGCCCCGGGTCGATGCAGGGCGGCGTGCACGACGGCGTCGCACCCCTCCACCAGCGTGGCGGAGGCCTGCGCACTGCCCAGCTCGCCCAGCACCCACTCCAGACGCGTGTCGTCCGCGGCAAACCCGCTGCGATCGCTGCTCGGGCGGTACCAGCAGCGGCAAACATGGTCGTTCTCGATCAGCCGGGCGACAACGTAGCGGCCCAGAAAGCCGGTCGCCCCGGTCAGCGCAATACGCATCGGTTCATCTCCCCATCAAGGCTGGCGACAGTTCAGGCCCCTGGCCTCGGACCC
>JBHHZX010000375.1:0-3192 GCA_046758265.1 Phycisphaerae bacterium | reverse complement strand
CCGCTCAAGTAAGGGGGCCACGATTTCTCGGTCGATCGCCTCCAGCGCGCGGGTCTTGGCCGCGACCTGCCCGAGGATGCCCAGTGTGTGCGGGGCTTGCACGTGCACGCAGACCAGGTCGAAGGAGTCCACGGCGGCTACGGCCGCCCGGCCTTTTGCCGGGTAGTCGGTGTCCGGGAGGCCGCTGGCACCCGGAACATCGAGAACCTCCCAGCCGATCAGACGCCCAACCCCGCGCACGACATCGCTCCCGGCCACCAGCCCCCCACGGACGCCATGCTGCTCGCCAAACGGTGGCAAAGCCGGCAGGGGGCCGTCACCCCAGAGCCAAATGGATGTGGCGGGGTTCTCGCCGAGGTCTTGTCGCACGAGGTTGACATCATGTTCGCGCAGGAGCGTCTCGGCCCTGAGCATCAAGCTGTAGAGCGGCCTCGAAGCCCGTCCGGGAGGCATGTGCCGTTTGATCGGCTGGTTGAGAATCTGATCGGGCGGCGTGGTATGCAACTTGGGAAGGCCACCCGTGTTTTCCCAAACGCAGAGATTGCGGTAGCCGCGGCAGGCGTAGAAGCGGAATCCTTCGCTGCGAAACGCCGCGTTCAACGCGTCGACTAGCGGGGCTGCTTCAGTTGCGGAGATGAAGCCGGCGGTGAAATCGCGCAAATGGCCCTCGATTACCGTTACGAGGTTGCAACAGAAGGCTTGCTCCCTCGGGCCGATATCGAGCCCCCGTCCATACGCCGACAGCATTCCTTCACCGGCCGGATGGCGCTCTGGAGCGTAGCCGAGCACGCTGAGATGCGCAGCCGCTTCGGTAGCGAACCGCCCCTTCGCGACGCTGAGCGTGGTACCCAAGCGTCCCCGAGCTGCGAGCGAGTCGAGTGCCGGCAAGGTGGCGGCCTGCAGCGGCGTTCGTCCGCCCAGCGTTTCAAGCGGTTCGTCGGCAGCTCCGTCGGGTATGACGATGACGTATTTCATTTCTCGTCGCGCAGCTTGTCGTTACCGAAGGTGCTTACCCACGTCGACGGCTGCGAAGCCGTCGCGCCAGGTACAGAGCACAGCGATATGTTAACCCGATTCGTGCTCTCCGAGCGAGTGCAATCGCGGTTCGGGGCGACCGAGGTTGTCCGCGACCGCTTGCCCGGCGGTGAGGCGCCCATCGTCCGGCACGAAGCGCGATGCTTTCCCGTCGCGGCGCGTGGCGGGAGCGCCGCCCACCGTCGTGCCCGGTAGGACATCACGAATGACCACGCCGCCGGGTTCGACACGTGCTTCGCTGCCGACCCACCGGTACGGGATCACGCACGCGCCGATCCCGAGTGTGGCATAGTCATCGATCTTGACGCCGCCGGCGAGGCGTACGGCGGGGTGCAGGAACACGCCGGTCCCGAGCCGGTTGTCGTGCTCCACGATCGAGCCGGTAGAGAGCACGCAGTGGTCACCGACGGCGGCGTGCACGCAGACGATCGTGCGTGCGCCGGCGATCAGGTGATCGCCCAGGCGCGCGGAGCGGGCAATGCTGGCGAGCGGATGGATCGCCGAGACCAAGCACATGCCTTGCTGCCGAAGCAGCTCCGCGAGACGAACGCGGACGTGGCTGTCGCCGATGGCCACAGTCACGGCGGTCACACCGTCACGCCGAAGCACGGGTACTTGCTCAATCCCCCCGCGGACCGTCAGCCCGTCGATGGTTCGCCCATGTTTGCGAGGATCGGAGTCGAGGAACGCGACCGGCCGAAAGCGCGCCCCTGGCAGGAGAATATCGTAGACGAGCCGCCCCAGCCCGCCGGCGCCGAAAATTGCGAGTTCCGTCATCTCGCCGCTCCGCTCTGTCCTTTATTCGGCTATCGGTTACCTTGGTCGGCGAAACGTGACCTCCAACGCCGGCAGTCGATATCCGCGCCTCGCGATTGGAGCAGGGCGTGGCTCCTGGCGATAAAATGCTCAACGAGACAAGGGAGACAAATCATGGTTCGGTTACCGTTGGCTACGCTGATCGCGGTGAGTGCTGCTCTCGCCCCCCAGCAAGCGAAGAAACAGACTGCTGAAACCCCCACCAGCCAACCTGCGTCGCAGCCTGCCGCACGGGCCTCGCCGCGCAGCCCCCGTCAGGCCCAGATCTACCGAGCGCTCCTGGGCGATACCGAGCGGCCGCCACCGAAACCCATTCTTCCGGTCTCGGAAAACGCGCCTGGTGTGGCCGAGGCCGACGCGTCGCTTCTGCCGGAAGGAGCGGTGCTGATGGAACGCCCGGGACGGTTGATGCGCAGCGCAGGGCGTGCTGTATTCCATTTCAAGCCCGGCAGCCCCGCCGAAGGTGCGCCCGAGACGATGGAGTGCAACAAGAACGGCCTGTTGGAGGCCATGGAGGCTGAGGCGGACGCTGGCGTGAAGGAATTCATTATCTCCGCCGAGGTTACGCGCTATCGCGGGCGCAACTACCTGAACCTGTTGAAGTACCGCCGACAGGTTGCGCACGGCAACTTAGGGCCGTAAAACTGGGAAGCGCAGAAAACATAGGCAAATTCTTCGGACGAATCAGTGCGCTCAATTCAGATTTAATCTTTGTCAGGCGGCCCACAGGCGGGACCTCGGCGCGAGCAGAGCCCAACATATGGGGTGTTCTCCGTCTGCTTAGGCGGCCTCTTGCCCATGTTAACATTTCAATGGCATGACTGATAACAAATTTCCCCCACGCCCTATAAGAGTTTGCGTTATTCTTACCGATGTAATTCGTGGTAAAACGGGTAGACCTACTCTCCCGCTCTGCCGCGGTCGGCGCGGGAGCGGAACATCGCAACGCGGATCCCGGTCGGTGGTACTGCGCACGGAAGGGCGGTAAACGACCGAATGCATCGGCCTGAGCACGGAGGCGGAGGGCCGGTGCCCGATATCGATAGCCGGCGGACGTCGGCGTAACGAACTTTGGGTGAATTCAGAAGGGTGCGGTGTCCTAAGGTCATCAAGACGATTCAGCGTGATCGCGATTGCCTCTGATGGCCCCCTCGCTCGAAACCCAACCCCCTGCCCCTGAGGGCCCGCGCCCGAATTCACCCAAATTTCTTTATGCGCTGATTCGGGTGGCGCAGCGCGTGGCCTTGTCCCGCCGGGTGCGAAGCGTCTACGCGGCGCGTCACTCCTTTGTGGGGGGCCTGGCCAAATGAATCCAGTGATAGCCCGAGGTCGTTCGTGCGC
>JBHHZX010000374.1:0-3199 GCA_046758265.1 Phycisphaerae bacterium | reverse complement strand
ACTCTTGCCCAAGTACCACCAGAACGGCAGATCACGCAGCGCACGTAATGTCCGGCAGTGCTCGTCCACGGGACAACACCGCAGTTGCAGCCGGGGTGCTTCGATCTCGGTGACCGGTTGCGCCATTAACCGACAGCCCCGCTCACAGCCTTGCGCGAGACGCACAACACCCGCACCTTCTCAGACCGCATTCTGAATGATTCGCACGGCGGCGCCCAGTTGGGCCGGCTTCAGCGCCGGCCACGTTGGCAGCGTGACCACGCGCGCGAACGCAGCTTCCGCGGTCGGACAACTGCCCGGCTGGTAGCCCAGCTCTTCTAGCGCCCGGCCCTCCAAGGGATGCGCCGGCGTGCAGTACCACCCCGCGACGTCGAGGTTCTGTGCTGCGCTGGTCTCCAGCGCCGCCTGTTTTGAGCGCACCCAGACCGGGCAGCGCAGGTAAACCGGCGACGCGCAGGAATCCGGCCGCTCGAATGCGACGCCTGCCCGGTCGAGCTCACGGTGGATCTCCGCCGCCGTTTCGCAGCGTCGCTGCATCGTCTCGGGCCAGAGACGAAGCTGTCGGAGGCCGGCACGGGCCTGACCGGGAGAACACAGCTTGAAGAATCCTTTCGCCGGTCCCAGCAACTGCTCAGAGGTGGGCTCCGATCCGGAAATCAGCCCGCGGTTGCACGCCCAGCCGTACACTTTTCGCAGCCATGGGCGTGTTCGCGGTGTAACGAACCATCGAAAGAGCTGCCGCTGTACGGCAAGCGAGCCGGCCTCGCGCCAGGTCGGAACGACGGCGTCCGTCGCTGCGAGTCGATCGAGCTCGCGGGCGAGGCTTGCATCCTGGAACGTCAACATGCCGCCCTGGCCGGTACTGAATGACTTGCCCCACTGAAAGCTGAAGATGGCCGCGACGCCGAACGTGCCGACGAGCCTCTCTTTCCACGTTGCACCGAGCGCGTGACAGCAATCTTCGATGACCGGGATGTTGTCCTTGTGTGCCCGCGATAAAGCGGCATCGATATCACTGGGAACCCCGAACGTGTGTTGCAGCACCAGCGCCTTCAACGGTGTGTTGGGGCGCTCCAGCGCCGCGGGCGCGATGTTCATGTGCCGGTCAACGTCAAGGAAAACCGGCCGCGCCCGCAGCCGACATACGCCTTCGACTGTTCCGAGGCAAGTGTAGGCACAGAGCCCGACGCGATCGCCTTCGGCCACGCCCAACGCGCGCAGGACCGCGCATAGCCCGACGCGGCCCATCCAGAAGGCGCGGGCTGCTGCCGCACCTTGATACTCCGCAAATGCGGCCTCGAACTGTCGTACGGCGTCACGGGCCATCGGGCGCTACGTCCTTGTGCCATTCGTAGATGAGGTGCCCACGCGTTGGAATCTGGGCGACGAGCCTCCCGCCCAGGCGCTTCTGAAAGGCGTTGGCCCGCGCATTCGTCGAAAGCGTCAGAATCGTGTAGGGGCCGTGATATCCCCACGACCGGAAGTCGGCCTCTCTGCGGGCGCACAACTGCTGAGCCAGCCCCGTTCCCTTGGCCTGCTCGACAACCGCGTGAAAGAGCCCTTCGGCCGCGGGCCGGGGTGCCGATCGGGGGACATCGGGTGCTGGTCGGATGCACTCCCACAGCGCCCGGAACAGCCATACCAACACGCCCGGACGGTACAGGTTCAGGAGAACACTAAAGGAAATGCCGAGCAGGTGCTCTCTGACGATCTTCCGGTAGATCGCGGGCCTGTCGAGCGTGCCGCCCATGATCCCGAGGATGTCGCCCGCCGCACTCCTGGCCACCCATACCCGGCTCCTTTCTTGCTGGTGGATCCAGAGGATGAAGCGCCCGGCAAATCGGTCCCCTAATTTGGAGAAGATCGCCCATGGAATCGCGTCCCGGTACAGACGTCCAACGTCGAGCGCGTCGGCGTCCTCCATCGGGACAATCCGAGCCGTAGCAGGGTCGAAGGCTGGGTCACTCATGGCTCTGTACCTCGCAACCTTGTGGAGGCGGCTCGCGCCGACTCGCCCTCACGGTCTGTATGACGCAGAGCAACCCCTCTACTCGACGCCCGGTGCTCAGCCCGCAGAAGGCCCGCCGGATTCCAGTGCTTGTAGAAGAACCGCTTCGAGTCGCTCGGCCAGAATGTCGCGGGCAAACTCCCGTTCGGCCAGGGCGCGGGCGTTCTTGCCCATCTGTTTGCAGATCTGCGGGTCGGCGGCGAACTGCTCCAAAGCATCGGCCAGCTCCTCGGGCCGATCGTAGTGTACACCCCGTCCGCACCCGTTGTTCTCGATCGTCTCCGTAAGCCAGCCGGGCACATTGATGAGGACTGGTTTGCCGGCGGCGAGGGCGTCGAACAGCTTGTTGGGCGACCAGGTATGCTCTCTGGCGGCCTGGTAGAGCGTCAGGCAGACATCGCAGCCGGCGACCAGCTCCGCAACGGCGGCCTTGTCGGGTACCGAATCACTGAAAATAACGTTTTGCAGGCCATAGGCGCGGGCCTGCTCTTCTAGCGCCCCACGCATGCCGCCGCTGCCGTGCAGCACGATCCGGATGCGGTCGTTGCCACGATCACGCAGCGCCCGGCCGGCTTCGATCGCGTACTCCAGCCCATTCGCGCGTCCCATCGCGCCGAAGTAAATCGCGGCGAACCGGTCTTCAAGCCCCAGGCGCGCGCGCGCCCTCGCGCCGTCGAGATCCGGTCGAAACAGGTCGAGATCGGAGCCATTCGTGATCACGGTAATACGGTCGGCGGGCACCCCGCCTGCCATAATGCTGGTTTTCATTCCGGGGGAAAGAGCCACAATGTGCTTGGCGGCGCGATAAATGTTGCGTTCCATCCGCCGCAGCCACCAGATCGCCAGCGGATTCTTCAAGGCGCCCGTGTTGATCAGCGCCTGGGGCCAGACATCACGCACCTCAAACACGAACGGGACACCGAAATGCGTGCCAAGATCGCGCCCCGCCAGACCGATCATCAACGGCGTGCTCGTGCCGTAGACGACGTCCGGCTTCACAAGGCCCTTCCCGACGTTGACGGCAAGGCGTGCGAAGCGCATGAACTCCCACACACGCCGTGGCCCACTCATGCCCGTACCCCTGTGAGAGTTGGCAAAACCTGCGGCAATCGGAACGACGCGAATACCATCGACGTCAACCTCGGTGTAGTCCCTGCCAGTCGGGACATTCAGCCCGTCGACGGCAAAACG
>JBHHZX010000373.1:0-3221 GCA_046758265.1 Phycisphaerae bacterium | reverse complement strand
TCCACGGTATTGGCGGGGCAAAATACGACGAGATGACGGAAGACTTCGTACGTCGGTTCTTTGGCGTGGAGTTGCCGCCGACCTGTTGTGTCACCGCGACGGCGCATCTGCCGCTGCCACGACAGGGAGTCGGTCTCGAGGCGCTGGCTGCGGTGCGGCACGCGCGACACGACCTGCTCTTCAATCCGCAGCGCCACCTGCACGACCTGCCACAGGGCTTGCTCCGCCGTCGCGAAGAGCTGATCGGAACATCGCGCGCGCTGCGGCGTGAGCGGCGAGCCGACCACACGGCACGCCGCCGTACGTTCGACGAGATCCGTGCGGTCAATCACGAACTTCTCTGTCACGATCCGGATCAGGCGGCGGCGCTGGAGGGGGACTGGCGTCGGGTTGAGCAGCGCTGGCGCTCAGACCGCCTCGCTCTCGATCGTGAGTACTTCTTTGCGCTGCACCCGCGCCATACGATGGAAGAGTTGATCCGGCGCATTCGCGCCGCGCTCGGCTGACTGAAACCTGATAACTGAGGACGGACGACTGATCCCATGGCACGGCCCCGCCACATGCTTATCACCGCCGGCCCGACGCGCGAGCCGATCGACGACGTGCGTTACATCGCCAATCGTTCGAGCGGGCGTATGGGGGTAGCGTTGGCGGAGGCGGCGCGGGATTCCGGCTGGACAGTGACGTTGTTGCTGGGGCCGGTGGCGCTGGAGTCGCCCGCCGGCGTCCGGAGCTTTGGCTTCGAATCGACCGCCGATCTGGCGGAACTTCTCGAAGAACACTTTCCCGACTGCGACGTGTTGATTATGGCGGCGGCGGTCGCCGACTACCGCCCGCGTTACCCGCGTACGGGGAAACTGCCGCGAAAAGACGAGCCGGTTGCGCTCGAATTGGAGCCGACGCCCGATCTCGTGGCCCAGTGTGCCGCCCGCAAGCGGCAAGATCAGTACATCATCGGCTTCGCTCTGGAAGAGCCAACAGTGTTGGAACGACGGGCGCGGGAAAAGCTTCGGGGCAAAGGACTCGACGCGATCGTCGCCAATCCGCTGGCAACGATGGGGGCGACACACGTGACCGCGACGATCTTCACGGCGACCGGGCCGCCGGTCACGTGGCCAGGGTCGGTCGTCGGCTCAACGAACAGGTCAAAGAAGGATTTCGCCCGCCGGCTGATCGCGTGGATCCACGCGGCGTGGCTGTCCTTCCCTAAAACGTCGTCCGGCTGAGTTTGCCCGGATGGCGGGCTTATCGAGAACTTCCGGTAGCCGCGATCCGCAGCGCAGTTTCGATCTTACCCTAACTTCCTCGCCGGCGCCCGCCGTCGTTCGCTGAAACCGTACGGAATCCCGCCTGGGGGCCGTCCGGGCAGGTGGCGGAACGCTGCGCGGTGCCTGGTCAGCCTGGTTTTTAAGCACCGCGGAATACAAACCGCGAGCGACTGGTTTACACCGCAGCCGAAGTCCCAAGGCGGCTCCACGAACGCGACCATCGAGCCGCGCGCGTGGCCGCAAAGCCGGCGCAGACGCCCGCAGGAACACCGCGCCTTGTGTGGAGGCTCAAGACGAAAATCCTACGTGCCACGGGACGGGTGCTCAAGATCGTCCCGGCGCCGTGATGAAGGCGTCATCCCGATGACGAGTCTCGTTCGACCAATGTGGAGGACACCAAATGAACCCCTTCGTACGGAGCTCACGGAGAACGATCGTATCGATCACTACCGCCGTTGCACTGATTGGTGTGGCGAGCTTCCTCTTCGGCTGTCCGGAGACGGGGCAGGATCGAGAGCCGGGGCAACGACAGCCGGACCCGGGACAGCCACTGCCCGATTCCGGGCAACAACCTGGCTCCGGCCAGCAACAGCCGGGTCCGGGCATCACCGAGGTGCGCATGGAGGGCATCGCGTTCGTGCCGAAGGAAGTGACAATTCGGCAAGGGGGGCGCGTGCGCTGGAGCAACTTCGACGCCGTGTTCCATACGGTCACGAGCGGCAACCCGGGCGACGCGGATGCCGGCGCGATTTGGGCCTCGGGCCTTCTGCGAAGCGGCGAGTCGTTCGAGCGGCAGTTCGACGAGGTCGGCGAATTCATCTACTTCTGCGAGGTGCACCCCTTCGTTGCCGCCATGCGGGATGCCAAGGTCATCGTGGTTCCGTAGGGGACGACGCCGGATTGCTCGGCGGGGATTAGCGGCGCGGCCGCGCGCTACTCGACGCCAGGCCGACCGACGAGTGCATTCTTGCCGCCTGTCCTTGGCCTCATTCAGGCGACCCGGCGGCTCAGGGTGCCGATCGACGAGAGCGGACAACGCTCTGGGCCGACGATTCGTCCAACTGTTTCTTGAGTTCAACCGGCGTTGTGACCGGGCGCTGGCAGGCGTAGTTGCGGCAGACGTAGACGGCCGGATGGCCTTCGACCAGCGTGCGGTTTTGCAGCAGGGGGGAATCGACGTTGTTGGCGGCATCGGCGGGGTTCAAGAGCAGCAGCACGCGGTTCGGCAGGTAGGTCTCGTGGATCTTCTTGAGCAGCGCCCGCGTGTTGGCGTCGGAAGGATCGCCGACGACGGCCAGCTCGACCGGGCCGACCAGGGCGAATTCAACCGCGGCCAGGAAGCGTTCACCAGCGCCGGGCATCTGCATGACCTCGGCGGCGAAGTGGTCCATGCCTTTCTCGGCCATTTCACGCAGCGACTGGTCGCCCAGGATGACACTGAGGCGCAGCAGGTTCATGAGCTGGACGGAATTGCCGGACGGCGTGGCGCCGTCGCGGACATCCTTGGAGCGTGTGATCAGCCGCTCGTGGTCGTCGGCGGTGAGGAAGAAGCCCCCACGTTCCTCGTCGTAGTAGTGCGCGACGACGGCCCGGTTGAGCTCGATCGCGTGGTCGAGCCAGCGTTTGTCGAACGTCGCCTCGTAGAGCTCAAGCAGGCCGTCGATCATGCACGCGTAGTCGGTGAGAAAGGCGGTGTCAAGCGTGTGGCCGTCGCGGTAGGCCCGCAGCAGGCGGCCGTTTTCGTATTGCTTCTCGAGGATGAAGGCGGCCGCTTTGGCCGCTGCGGCGACATATTTCTCTTCGTCGAGCACCGCGCCACCACGGGCGAGACTGGCGATCATCATGCCGTTCCACTCGGCCAGGGTCTTGTCGTCGAGCCCGGGGGGGACGCGTTTGTTGCGTCGTTCCAGCAGTTTTGGTCGGGCGGCTGACAGCCGCCTTTCAAGTTCCCGG
>JBHHZX010000372.1:0-3224 GCA_046758265.1 Phycisphaerae bacterium | reverse complement strand
CCATACCGGACGCCCGGCTCGTGCAGACGAAGGCGTACGGCGCGTTCGCCGCCTGGATGATCCCGCAGCTGGACGACAGCAACGGGACGCTGAACGACGAGTGGTGGCAACGCTACGACGAGCAGGCCCGCTACGACGTGGCGATGCGCATAGTCTCGCATGGCGGGATGGTGACGCTCGATTCGCCGACCCTATACACGCCCACGGGCCAGTGGGTCACCCCGTTCAATCGCGACTTTGTTGTCGATCTGTTCGACGCGATCCGGAACCGGTTCGACACGGCGATGAGCGCGCAGTACCCGTTCGGAGTACAGGAAAACGCGCTCTTCGACGAGCTGCACGCGAATGCGGCTGCGATTGAGTCGCTGCTGCGGCGACGGTTTTTGCTGCCGGGGGCTCCGGACGACGACGGCGCGCGGCGCGTCCCGCCGATTCTGGCGGAGCTTTATGGCGAGCCGGCTACGGGATTTGACGGGTTCTGGAGGACGCTGCTTCCGAGCTTCCGGCTCGAACCTCCCAATACGCTGCCGCGCAACAACTGGCAGCGAATCAACATCGGCGTGGCCGGTATTGACGTCAACGAGCGGCAGCGCTGGGCGCAGGCGGTGTCGCTGTCGCCAACGGGATACAATACGACCCCCGCGCTGGCCAGCGGGTACGACCGCCGACACTTGATCACGCTCGCCAACTACAGCGACGACCTGGCCCGCAAACAGACCGAGGGCGACCCGAACCCGGCGGCGATCAACCTGAACAACCGACTGAGGACTTACCGCGGCGAGCTGAAGTTCTACCTCGGCGAAGTCGCCAAGGCCTTTGTGGAGGTCGGGGGCGCCGGCAGCGGGCAGTACGTCTACGACTATTATCGCGGCAGCGTCATCATCCAACGGCTGGCGCGGTCGTTCTACGACATGCTGGAAAGCCACGACGCGGCTGGCACCAACGGCTGGGGCTCGGTTTTCAACGCGAATGCCATTAACTCATCGGATCCCGAGCAAGTCGTGAGTCGGCGGCAGCAGGCGTTCATGCTGGCGACCAACTTGGTCGCGTTCGCAACGCCGCGCGACGTGGCCACAGCGACGCGCGGCTTCATCGATGTCGTGTCATATGTTCAGGTCGATGCGACCGGTATGCAGGGGACCGAGTACGTCGGGTACGCGCCGCAGCCGTTCTTCTCGGAGGCGATCGCGTACAACGAGCGCGATCCGAACGATCCGAACGGACCCGATCAGGTTGCGTTCGCGGTGGAGTTGTACAATCCGAATGATCTACTGCCTCGCTTTGATCTGAGTAATCCCGACAGTGATCCGTTCGCACTGTATCTGCCACAGTTTGCGATCGCAGTGAACGGTGTGAATCCCAACGCCGAGCTTGCGGGAGCTAACTGGCAGGTTCTCGACCCCGCTGTCATCCCCAATTTACAGCAGCGCATGAGCGGTCGCAGCTTTCTGGCGTTCGCGATCAGGGACGCCGCCGAAGGCACCGACCACTTCAATACCTTCGTAGGGGGCAGGGTAATCGATCTAGCTATTACGGACCCCGCCGGCGGGGATAATCGCGTCAAGCTCGATCTGTGGCGGCAGGGACGCTACTACGACAGCGCGAGCGGGACCTATAATCCGCGCTGGTTCCACGTGGATCGAATTGAGGTTTTCTACCCGGACAAGGACGACTGGGCCAGCCGGTATCGCGACGTTGCCAAGGCGATCATCGATCCGACGTTTCCTAACCTGTTGCTGGCGGGCGAGCCGTACTTCGGCGTCGTCACCGACAACACGGGGGCGGGCTACCGCTGGGGGCGCTGGTCAGTGGTCTGCGCGTGGGACGACGATGACACGATCAGCGGCGCCGGGCCCCCCAATCCAGACAACGAGGGCGGCCCGGCCACGGGCGAGCCCACGGCGGCGGCCCTACAATCGGCCCTCGGGATGACCGGCCAGGGCGATCCCGCGCAATTCATCACCAACGGCCAGAACTGGGAGGCGACGCAGCCATGGCTGCCGATTACGCCGCTGATGACGATGAACGCCGGGCCGGTCAGCACCGGCGCCGAGGCGTACTTCTATCAACAGTTCAACAATCTGCCGATGTTCGGCAACGCGGCCGACCTGCGGCCGCGCTCGTTTCCGACTGTGGGCTTCATGCTCTTCGTGCCACGCTATTCGCACGTGCATCAGGTCAGTTTGCCGGTGAATTGGATGTTCCCGAATATGACGGGGACGGATATTGTCGCGAAGCGTTCGATGTCGCAGACGCTGGAAAAAGAACGACACCGTAAGGGCTACGCTGGAAATCAGCCCTGGAACGTCCCGGCCGACTTCGGCCATATGCCGATCTTCGACAACACGCAGGCCGTGCGCGGCGGCTCGTATTTCAGCAACACGACGGGCGCGGGAAAGGTGCCGTGGGGCCTGCTGGTCTTTGACTACTTCACGACGCTGAATCCGCGTCAGGATGTGAACGCGGACGGCGAGCCCGACGTCGATCCGCTCCGCGTTCCGGGTCGCGTCAACATCAACACGGCGCCGTGGTACGTGCTGGCGAACTTGCCGCTGATCGGGCCGGATGGCAGCGGCCTTCTGCCGATCATTCCGGGCGGGCCGGTGACGGCTGCCTATCCGTCACCATCGTTCTGGGATGCGGACGTCGCGGTGCTGTCCGGCGTCGTGGTGAACCCGGACACGGGAGCCGTACAACACCGTCTGCTCGCCACCGACCCCACGTACTCCACCCTGGTCGGAAGAAGCGTGCCGTGGATGGCGGCCAACAATGGGCGCTATCGGCTGGGGCCGTGGCTGGCGCAGGCCGCGGCCGCGTACCGCGACGGCGTGCAGTATGTGCAGAACAATCCGAGCTATTTGTTCCGCGTTTACGCGGACAGCCACCGCCGTAACGATGGCACGATGTTTTTCAAGTATCGCGACGACGTGCGCTACGGCTCCCTGCGCGGGATGCCGACCGCACCCGGCACACCGCCGACACAGTTTGGCCTTGTCACTCTCGGTGAACTGCTCAACGTGAAGGGTTTCGATTCGTCCCGGCACAACGAGCTACCCCCGCTGAGCCCGGTCACAGTAACCACGCTCGGCCGCGGCGACTTTGTGAAGGCCGTGAGCCTGATGGCGTTGCTGGATACGCAGTATCTGACGACGCGGAGCAACACGTTCACGATCTACACCAGCGTGATGGACCGCGAGAACCCGCAGGCCAGCGTCCGCTCGCAG
>JBHHZX010000371.1:0-3270 GCA_046758265.1 Phycisphaerae bacterium | reverse complement strand
GCCAGACCTCTCCGAGGTCCAAGCAGCATGTATAGCCGCGGCAGCGACAGCGGTTGGGACCCGCATGAGCATCGAGAGGCTCGCCAAGCCGCGGAGGGCCGTTTCGGACGCGAGATGCCCCACCATCTGCTCGCGAATGAGCTCCGCAACGAGCCTGCGGTCATCTGCCAAGCCGGCCGGCACCGCGATCGGCAGGGCGCTGGTCAGGTTCCAGCAGACGGGGCCGCGCTGGCGGCGCTTACGGTTATTGATCAGATTCAGCGTGGTATACAGGGCCTCAGGCGCGACGGGCTCCGGCCGAATAGCATGCAAAGCACGGATCGCGCAGGCCCGTAGAAAATCACCGAATCGCCCGAACCCGCAGACGCGCAAAGCGTTGTCGCGGATCTGCCGCGTTTGCTCGGGCGTGAGGTGCCTGAGTATGTAGCGCGGGCGTCCCACACGCGCGGATGCCGGGCTCTGCCCCAGTTGCACGGCCTCCGCCTCTCGCGCCCGGGAAGTCGTCATCCAATCCAAAATCATTTTTGCGCGGCGTACCCGCGGGGTCCTTGCCAGCAGTTGTTCGTAGTCATTACGGCGCTCGTCGCCGGCGCTGCGCAGGGTCTTCGGATCGGGGGCTTCCCGGTAGAGGCGGTCGATCTCCTCCAGCACCAGGGTCCCGCCACGCGCGTCCATCAGGGCGTGCGGCCAGCGCATGACGAGCACGTCGCCGCCGGCCAAGCCACGGAAAACGTGGAAGCGAACCGGCTGGGGGCTGAGCGAATCGACCTGCGTCGCGACCAAATCCTCGATTTGGCGGCGCAACCGCTCTTGGGTGGCGGGCACCACGGCGTGCACCTGTACGACGCGCGCCGGGTCGACCGGGGTCGCGTCGAGCCGCCAGCGCGGGCGGCCGGTCAGCGCTGATAGTTCGCGACGAGCCCCGACGGTCGGGTAGAGGCGATAGAGAGCCGCGAGCGCGCGCTCGAAAGCTCCCACGTCGAGCCGTCCGCGTAAGTCAAAAACCGCGTGAATGTAGATGCCAGGCAGGCCCATCCGCCGGGCGGCCGCGTCCGCCGCGAAAAACATCAGATCCAGCGGGTTGGGATACTGATAGCGGGCCAAGAACTCACTCGCGCAATCCGAGTCGAACCCGACCGTATTGAACACTGCCGGCGGACGCCACCACTGTGCTCACGCCTCGCGCAGCAGGTTTCGGGCGATGACGATCCGTTGGATTTCGCTGGTGCCCTCGTAGATCGACGTGACGCGGGCGTCGCGGTAGAGCCGCTCGACGCGAAACTCGTTCACGAAGCCGTAGCCGCCGTGAACCTGGACCGCCCGGTAAGCGATGCGGTTGGCGGCCTCGGCGGCGTAGAGCTTGGCCATGCTGGCTTCCTGCGTGAAGGGGCGGCCCCGGTCCTTGAGCCAAGCGGCCCGGTCGATCAACTGCTGCGACGCCATCAGCTCGGTCTGGCTGTCGGCGATCATCCACTGGATGGCCTGGAAGTTGGCGATGGGCTCGCCGAACTGCTCACGCTGCCGGGCGTATTCGACCATGAGATCAATGCAGGCGCTGGCAATGCCGACGGCCTGCGAGGCGATGCCGATGCGGCCGCCGTCTAGAGCGCTGAGCGCGATGTGCATGCCCCAGCCGGGCTCACCGAGCAAGGTCTCATCGGGGACGAAGGCGTTGTCGAGGCTCATGTCGCTGGTCTCTGAGCCGCGAATGCCCATTTTCCCGTGGATAATGTTGCGCTCGACGCCTTTCTGCTGGGCGTCCAGGAGGAACATGCAGAGGTCCTTGGAGTTGCTTGCGGCGGGCCTGGCGGATTCGGCCTGTGCCACGTCTCTACCCCGCGCTTGCGCTTGGGGCTCTGATCCGCCGTTGTCGGCAGTGCGGGCGAGAACTGCGAACCAGCGGCCGCTGATGCCGTTGGTGACCCACATCTTGGCGCCATTGAGCTTCCAGCCGCCAGCAACCCTTTCCGCCTTGGTCTTGGCCGAGGCGGGGTCGGAGCCGACGTTGGGCTCGGAGATGGCGAAGGCGGAGAGGTTTCCGGGCTGGGCGAGCTCGGGCAGGATGTCGCGTTTGACCTCCGCGCGGGCGAAGTTGTTAACGACCTCGCAGACCATGCTGTGGACAGCGATCGTGACGGCAACGCTCGGCGAGGCGTAGGCCAGCTCGCGGATGATGTGAGCATAGGGGACGACCGGGCAGTCGAGGCCGCCGTACTCTTCCGGCACGCGTAGGCTCATCAGGCCCATGTCGTAGAGCTGATCGAGCTCCGTGCAGCACGAGGTCTCGGTCCGATCCCATTCAGCGTCACGCGACGTGAGTTCGGCCCGGGCAAAGTCCCGGACGGTGTTCACCAAGAGTTGGTGATCCTCTGAGAGTGCGATCCCCATGTCGCCGCTGTCCTCCGTCGCGCCTGATCACAAGCGGGTGCCAAGAACGAAACCTCAGCGCGGCGGGGTCGCTGCCGCGCTAAGGATTCCCAGCGGAGCGAACAGGGGCCACCAGACGTCCGCCGCTACGTCTGGCAGCATTTCGCGTCCTGCCGTGAGCGGTTAAGATTGTAGCAGGGGGCTGAGCATTTGTCATAGAGAGGAGCGCCGCTTGCGAACAGGCTCGCCCTGGGAGAGAGTCGTCGTCGCTGGTGCCAGCGGCAAGTGATATCGGCCAAGCAAGAGCGCCCGAGCAGTGAGACCGATCGACGGAAACAAAAGCCTTCTGAAGGGGGCCCGCTATGACACACGCTGAACGCATCCAGGTGGCAACGCGCGGCAACTCGCACGTGATCGACATCAACGAGAAGGTCAAGCACGTGGTGGCAAACAGCCGCATTCATCACGGGCTCGTGTGCGTCTTCGCCGTCGGCTCAACCGCCGCCGTGACGACGACCGAAGCCGAGCCCGGCCTGCTGAATCACGACCTGAAGGCGTTCTATGAGAAGCTCGCGCCGGCGGACACCTATTACAAGCACGAAGAAACCTGGCACGACGATAATGGGCATGCCCACGTGCGGGCCAGTGCGCAGGGTCCCTCGCTCACGGTGCCGATCGTGGACGGCCGGCTGACGCTGGGGACGTGGCAACAGATCGTGCTGCTGGACTTCGACACGCGGCCGCGGCGACGAGAGATCGTCGTACAGGTGGTGGGGGAGTAGCGAATTAAGAGCAGCTAGCACAACCCCGTGTGGCACCGGCGTCCCGCCGGTGAAGACACAGGCGAGACGCCTGTGCCACAGGTTTTGCCAGACGCTCCAAGAATAGCGAATTCAGAGTCGA
>JBHHZX010000370.1:0-3311 GCA_046758265.1 Phycisphaerae bacterium | reverse complement strand
GACGCGCCGAAAACGAATGTGGAATCCCGAAACTCTCACCTCTCCCGGTCGCGACCCCGCTTCGGCTCACCCCGATGCCCGCCTGACGAGACTTGATCCCGCGTCTTCCCCCCTTCCCGGCCCCCACTGCGCCCCCGTCGCTGACGCTTCGGGCTCGGGTCGGACGGCCGACGAGACGTCGGCCGCTACTTTCCCCTCGCTGGCGCTCAGGGCTCGGATCAGCCTCAGACCCTCGGCCCCTCGGTCCCTGGACTCTTGGCCCCTCGGCTCCGTTTTTATTGGTCGCCCGACTTTGGAGCGGTTTGGCCGATAGAATTGAAACGGACCAGCCAGACGATCAGGAGCCGGGCGTGCCAAGCACGTTTCCACGCCAACTCGAAGAGCAACGCCGCGTGATCGAGGAGCGGGCGCGCGCCGAGGGCCTCGATTTTTACGAAACGATCTTCGAGCTGATCGACTTCGACACGATGAATCAGATCGCCGCCTACGGCGGCTTCCCGACCCGCTACCCGCACTGGCGGTTCGGCATGGAGTACGAGCGGCTCAAGAAGCAGCACACCTACGGGCTGGGCCGGATCTACGAGATGGTGGTCAACAACGATCCCAGCTACGCCTACCTGCTGACCGACAACGCGCTGGTCGATCAGAAAACCGTGATGGCCCACGTCTACGCGCACGCGGACTTCTTCAAGAACAACGTCTGGTTTTCCAAGAGCAACCGCAAGATGATGGACCAGATGGCCAACCACGCCACCCGCGTCTGGCGGCACATCGAACGCGAGGGCTACGAGACCGTCGAGCAGTTCATCGACCTCTGCCTGTCGCTGGAAAACCTGATCGACCCCTACCTGCCCTTCATGCGGCGGCAGCCGACCGCGGTCGAACAAGCGAAGACCAAAGCTGCCCCCGTGCGTCAGCAGGCCGAGGAAAGCGTCGTGCGCTTCCGGGCCAAGCCCTACATGGAACGCTACATCAACCCGCCCGAGCGGCTCAGCGAAGAGCGCGAGCGCGAGCTGTCCCGGCTCGAGACGGAAAAGTCGCTCTTCCCGCCGACGCCCGACCGGGACGTGCTCGGGTTCCTGCTGCGTCACGCCCCGCTGGAGGACTGGCAGGCGGACATTTTGGGCCTCATCCGCGAAGAGGCCTATTACTTTGCCCCGCAAAGCCAGACTAAAATCCTAAACGAAGGCTGGGCGACCTATTGGCACTCGCTGACGATGACCAAATACCACCTGCGCGACGATGAGCTGATTACCTACGCCGATCATCACGCCGGCACGCTCACGACCCCCCCGGGGCGGCTGAACGCGTACAAAGTGGGGGTCGAGCTGCTGCGCGACACCGAGGACCGCTGGAACAAGGGCCGTTTCGGCAAGGAATACGAAGAGTGCACCGACATCGAGCGGCGTCGCAACTGGGACATCGAGCTCAACGAGGGCCGCGAGAAGCTCTTTGAGGTCCGTCGGGTGCACAACGACGTGACCTTCATCGACGAATTCCTGACGCCCGAGTTCGTCGATCGATTCAAGCTGTATCACTATCGCTACGACCCGGCGACCGGGCGGATGGTGGCGGTCAATCGCGACTTCGACCAGATCAAGCAACACCTGCTCTTTATGCTGACCAACCACGGCCAGCCTTACATTTACGTCGCGGACGGCAACTACGCCAACCGCGGCGAGCTCTACCTCGCCCACAAGCACATCGGGGTCGATCTCGATATCAAGTACGCCAACGAGTGCCTCAAGAACCTGCAGAAGATCTGGCACCGGCCGGTTCACCTTCAGGCCCGCATCGACGACGAGATGGTGCTGTTCTCCACCCAGGACGAGGAAGTGAGACAGCAGAAGATCAAGGACGACCTGCCGAAACCGGCTCATAACTCGTTTGGCTAAGACGTTCCGGCGACTCCCCCCGCGGCGACCTGGCTCGCCCGGTCGGTCGGCGCTGCGCTGGTCTCGAAAACAGCTTGGCAGCCGACCAGGCACGTCATACACTGTAATAGGGCGTTTCCGACGTGACGACGAGCCCGTCCTGTGGTTGAGACCGGGAGCTTGGCCATGAAACCGCGTTTCCCTCTGACGACCGCATTGATCGTGCTGGGCGTCTGCGTCGCCAGCGGCGCCGCGCAAGACCGGCTTGACATTCGCCCGCGCAGCGACCTCCGCGGCCACCGCGGGCCGGTCAGGCACTTGGCCTTTCACCCGGACGGCAAGCTGCTGGTCAGCGCCGGCACCGAGGGAAAGATCCGCCTGTGGGATGTGGAAACCGGCCGGCTTCTCCGCCAGATTTATCCCCGCAGCAGGGTGGTCAAGAACAGTACCGCCGCCCCACCTGTCCCGCGGCGGATCGAATCGATCGCGTTCAGCCCGGACGGGAAAATGATCGGCGAGGCCGCGGCGGAGACCACGCTCGCCACCTCGCTGCGGCTGTGGAATCCGGAGGATGGGCAAGAAATTCGGCTGCTGGCCCACGACGTACAGAACATGCGCTGCCTGGCGTTCACGCCGGACGGCAAGCTCATCGCCACCAACATGCGTGATCCCCACAAGTGGGGACACAAGATCGTGCTGCGGGACCTTGAAAGCGGTGAGGCGGTCGTCGAGCTGCGCGACGACCGGCTTGCCGCCTCGCTGATCGCGTTCAGCGCCGATGGAAAGAAGCTAGCCAGTGCCGGTGCCCGCAAGATACACATTTGGGACGTCGCGGCCCGAAAACTCTTGCACGCGATTGACGGCCACAAGAAGAGCATCCAATCGATCTGCTTCTCGCCTAACGGGAAGCTGTTGGTAAGTGGATCCGCCGACGACACGCTTCGCATCTGGAACGTCGAAACCGGCAAGATGGAGCGCGAAATCGAGGCCGAGCAGGAGGGCGTTCTGGCCGTCGCCTACAGTCCCAGCGGCCGGACGATCGCCAGCGCCGGCGCGGACAAGACAATCAAGCTCGGGAAGTCGAAGTCGGGCCAAATGCGGGCCCGTCTTTGGGGGCACCTCGACAGAGTCCTGTGCCTGGCGTTCAGCCCGGACGGCAAGACGCTCGCCAGCGGCAGCGGCGACACGACCATCGCGCTGTGGAAGATCGAGGAGCCGAAGGAGGAGGACGAGGCGGAAGACGAAGAGGATGAAGACGACGACTGGGGGGACGACTAGTGCTTCGTCATGGCTAGTTTCACGGGTCATCCACGAATGGGTGGCCCACCTCTTTAGAGGTGGGGAACACGAATGTTTCGGCGATTCGCGTCCCCCACGGCTAAACAAGATTTTGCGTTTCGCGTCGTCACGCGGCGGCCTTTCGAAAGCGAAGGCGAA
>JBHHZX010000369.1:0-3352 GCA_046758265.1 Phycisphaerae bacterium | reverse complement strand
GGTTCGATCACAGCCCGACCAACCGTGCGCTCGCATGGTAACAGCGACCTTATCCACCCGCCCCGACGAACGGAGAGTTATCGGCTCGGCGCTCCCAAAGCCATGCGTTCCCCCCTTGCAAGCGCAACTATTCTAGCGTCAGAGGCCAGCGATTACCATTGTGCCTCTTCAAACGGCCCGCGTGGTCTGGCAAGTCTGGCCTGGCGGCTGATGTCCTTGAGGATCGCCGCAGCCAGCGTCATGTCGCCCGGCGTCGTGATTTTGAGGTTACGGAAGTCGGTGGCGACGATCGCGACGGCATGCCCGGCACGCTCGACGACCTCGGCATCATCGGTCGGATGAAAGTCGGGCGGTAAACCCGCATATGCTTTCAGCAACAGGTCTTTGCGGAAGACTTGCGGCGTCTGGGCCTCGTAGAGCCCTTTGCGCGAGATGGTCTGCTCGATCGCGTCGCCTTTGACACGTTTGATCGTGCCGGTCAGCGGTGCGGCGAGGATTGCCGCCCCGGCCTTGGCCGCCTGCTGGAACACCTGATCGATCCAGGATTCGAGCACGCAGGGGCGGACGGCGTCGTGAACGCAGACCAGCTCAGCCGCTTCGTCGAGGTGCTCCAGAGCCAGGCGAACCGAATCAAACCGCTGGGGCCCGCCCTTGACGAGCTTGATGCCCATGAACATCAGGTTCGCCGCGTACTTTTCCTTGACGACCTCGTAATCGTCGGGCGAAACGGTCAGGATGACCTGCTTCGTGTCCGGACGGTTGATGAACAGCTCGATGGAGCGGATGAAGATCGGCCGGTTGTCGATCTGCGCGAACGGCTTCTTGACCCTTCCGCCGAAGCGTTCGCCCGCCCCTGCCGCCGGAACAACCACCGCCACGTTGGCCATCGCTCACCTCCCGCGCAGCAAAAGGTCCGCCCGGTACGATGATAGCACGCCGCCCAGAGGTCAAGAGCCTGGTCGGCTTGCACCCCTGTGAAGTTGAATCAAGCGTCGTCTGTACGGCACCTGCGCGAATCGGGTATAGTGCGCACCTCGCCCGCAGGCGGGCACGAGGCCGGAGGGGGCAAGCCCGTCACGCCGTACGCCAACGCGTGCGTGGTGGCACTGAGACCGTGGTTGAGGCTGCTCAAGCGCTGCGAGGACTCCAGATGTTCCCAGACCTTCGATTTCGCGCCAGCGGGCACATCCTTGGGATTGCGCTGCTGGTCTCCAACGGATGCCTGGACGGCGGCGGCTGGCGCCGCTCCCGCGGTCTCCCCCCCGAGCCCACGCCGCAACCGGCTTCCGGGCGCGACACGGTCCTCGCCGACACGATCGGTTCACAGACGCTGATCGGTGCCGGCGACCCGTTACGGCTGCGCGGGTTTGGGGTGGTGGTCGGGCTGGGTGAGAACGGCGGGAGCGATTGTCCTTCGACCATCCGCGAGTATCTGCTCGACTACCTGGCGAAGGAATTCGCCCCCCGCGGACCCGGCGACCGTCGGCCGAACTTCTCACCCGCCCGCCTGATCGACTCGCTCGATACCGCGGTCGTGGCAGTGCACGGGCTGGTGCCGGCGGGGGCACCGCGCGGCGCGCGCTTCGACCTGCAAGTCGAGGCCATCGGAACACAGACGCGCTCGTTGGAGGGCGGCGTGCTCCTGCCCTCCGAGCTGAGACGGTTCGACGTGGCCGCAGCGGGCAAGGGGCTGGTCACCGGACGGGTCCTGGCCCGCGGGCGCGGCGTGGTCTTCACCAACCCGTTCAAGGGAACCGGCCAAAACCCCATCCGCCAAAGCCCGCGCCGGGGATACGTGCTCGGCGGAGGGTGGACCCTCGAAGACCGCACGATTCGACTGCTGCTGCAGGACCCTTCCTACTGGATGGCCCGCAGAATCGAACGCCGACTGAACGAACGCTTTGGCCAGAGCCCACTCACCGCGAAGGCGATGAGCAAGGGCTATCTGACACTGACGACACCACCGCAATTCGCCGAGCATCCCCGCCGTTTCACGGAGCTGGCGACGCACCTGTACCTCGACAACACGCCTGGACAAGTCGAACGCAAGTTGCTCGAGCTTTCGAAGCAGCTCGACAGTCCCGATCGAAAGCTCCACCACATCTCGTTGGTGTGGGAGGGCATGGGTCGAACGGTGATCCCCCACATTCAACCGCTGTACACCCACGCCAACACGACGGTCCGCTTCTACGCGGCGCGGGCAGGCCTGCGCCTGAAAGACGTAACCGCCCTGCCGGTGATGGCGCAGTTCGCGGCGTCACCCGATGACCCGCACCGGTTGCTGGCGGTGCGCGAGCTGGGACGGTGCGAATATCCGCAAGCGGCCAGGCAGTTGGCCACCTTGCTGGACAGCGCCGATCAGGAAGTGCGCATCGCGGCGTACGAGGCGCTGCTGAATCACAAACACCCCTCGATCGAGACGCACCGTTTTCCGAGCGCGCTCGATTCCACGCAGGTTAACCTGACGCTGGACGTCGTCGAGACCAATGCCAAGCCGCTCATCTACGTGCGCCGCACGCTCGAACCGCGGATTGCCGTCTTCGGCCGCCGAACGCCAGTGAGCTTACCGCTCTTCTACAATCATCCGGACGACCGGGTGACGCTGAACGCATTGGAGGAGCATGGCGACGTTGCGATATTGTATCGCACGCGATCGGGACGCTTGGCGGCCGAGCCGCTGAAGGTGCCGGCGCGAGTGGCGGAGTTGGTGCGGGCGCTGGCAGACGTGCCGCTCGAGGATGACACGGGGGAGCTTCGCGGAATCGGGCTCGGTTATGCCCAGGTACTCGAAGTGTTGAACGCGTTGTGCGCTTCGAGAACGATCCCGGCCCGGCTGGTGATGCAACGAGCCACCATCACCGACTTGCTTGGACCAGCCGAGTTGCCCGAGCGCCCTGAGGGTGACGAAGTGCCGCCGCTGCTCGAAGCACGGCAGGAAGGCGCTGCCGGCGCCGCGGCCAGTCTCGCGGGCGAGCCGGATCCGCGCTAGAAATGACCGGAATGAGGCCCAAGAAAACGACCGCCGGGCGGGTCCGCTTGCAGAAGTTTCTCTCCGAAGCGGGAGTCGCTTCGCGTCGTCGGGCGGAGGAACTGATCGCAGCGGGGCGCGTGCTGGTAAACGACGCGATCGTCGATGATCTGCCGGCGTTCGTCGATCCGCACAACGACCGCGTGGTCGTGGACGGCGCGCCGGTCCGCATCCAGCCGCTGGAGTATTTCCTTCTGCACAAGCCGAGGGGCGTAGTGTGCACGAACCGCGACCCGGCCGGCCGGCCGCGGGCCATCGACCTGCTGCCACCGACGAGGGGACGGCTTAACGTCGTCGGCCGACTCGACGCCGACAGCACCGGCC
>JBHHZX010000368.1:0-3371 GCA_046758265.1 Phycisphaerae bacterium | reverse complement strand
ACCGCAAACGACCGGCGCGTCGTGCCTCAACGCACAGCCCTGATCAACGCGCTGACACGCTTCGGATCGACAGGATTCGTCGCGACCCCATCCACTTTGAGTGACGTGCCCACGATCACGCCGTCGGCCACCGACAGGAAAGCGCCGATCGTCTCGACGGAAACGCCGCTGCCGACCCACACGGGCGTATTGCCGGCAGCAGCCTTGACCTGGCCGACCTCCGACACTTCGGCCGCCTGACCGGTGCTCTCGCCCGAAACGATGACTGCGTCGGCGCCGCCGCGCTGGAGAAGGTCACCAACCTCCAGGGAGATCGGCCGGGGAGGGCCGAGTGAGGCGGAATGCTTGACGCTCAGGTCGGCCAGAATTCGGATGTCGCGGGCGCCCAGCAGCACGCGCTGCCGCAATAGCTCGTGCGCGACCCCTTGAACGATACCCTGATCGGTCAGGCGCGCTCCGCAGAGCACGTTGACGCGTATGAACGAGGCACCCACGGCGTGAGCGATAGCGAGCGCGCTGCACCCGTCGTTGCGCAACACGTTTATGCCCAGCGGAAGCTCGAAGCGTGGCCGAATCTCGCAGGCAATGCGGGTCATCTGGGCCACAACGCAGGGCGGCACACGCTCGGGATAGAATGGTGTGTCGCCGTAGTTCTCGAGCAGGAGTCCGTCGGCGCCGCCCGCGACCAGCGCGGCGGCATCGCTTAGCGTGCGTGAGCGAATCGCCGCCACGTCGCCGGCAAAGCCCGGTGCTCCCGGCAACGGCGGGAGGTGCAGCATCCCGACAACCGGCTTTGACACGTCTGTCCAGGCGGCTAGTAATGGTTTGGCCATGGTCGCCATTGTGCCGCAAGTGACGCGTAACGAAAAGGGTTCAGGATTCGGGGTTCAGGGTTCGGTGTCCTTGGGTGGTGGGGCCGTGTCGCCCGTGAGAGCGGAGCACGGAGCCAGCACATATAATCCGCAGACGGACATCCGGACGTCAACGATGACCACACGGATCAGCATTCATACGTCGGGGCGGGGTCTACACGAGATCACGCGGGAGGTGCAGGCGGTCGTGCGGAAGGCCAACTGCCGTGCCGGGCTCTGCACGATCATAATTCAGCACACGTCGGCGAGCCTGTTGATCCAAGAGAACGCCGACCCGTCGGCCCGGCAGGACCTCGAAGCGTGGCTCACTCGTTTCGTGCCCGAGAATGATCCAGTGTACACTCACACGCTCGAGGGGGCGGACGACATGCCGGCCCACATCAAGGCGGCGCTGACGGCGACGACCCTGTCGATCCCGATCATCGACGGGCGGCTCGGCCTCGGCACGTGGCAGGGCCTCTACCTTTGGGAGCATCGCCGGCGCGGGGCGGCAAGAAACTGCCTCGTGAACGTATTAGCCGGTTAGGGGGTCCGCGGCGAAAGTGTAGCGGCGGGCCTCGGAGCCCGGCGCGTCGCCGCCGATGGCCGAAGAGCGTCGGACTCGGAGTTCCGACGTCACGGAAACTCGGCGATGTTGGCCTCTTGCAACGGGCTCTCAGATATCAGTGATCAGTTTCCAGGGAACGCTTTGCAGCAGGTCCTGGACGTGCTCATGCAGCACGGCCAGGGCACCGAGGACCGCCAGCAGGACGGCCACCAGCTTGCGCTTTGTCAACGGCTCTTTCACGATCACGGTCGCCAGGATGATGGCGAAGATCACGGTGGTTTGGTTGAGGATGGCGTTGATGGAGGCGTCCGCATACTTAAAACCTGCGACCCAGAAGACGTACGCCAGGAAGGTTCCGAGTATCGCGCCGGGTACCGCCGTCTTCCAGGCCGCAGACGGTCGAAACACCGACCAAAGCGCATTCCGTCTGGGCGACGCCAGCGCGACTGCCGCCAGGGCCAGCGTGCCTGCCAGCAGGCGGATCACCGCGGCCCAGATCAGCGGGAATTGCTCCAAGACGCGCTTGGCGATGACGATGCCGTAGGCCATCGACGCCATGGCGAGAGCCCCGAAGAGAATTCCTGCCAGCAGTTGGCCACGGGTGGTGTTGGGCGGGGGTGCATGCCCGGACGAGATCAGCACGCCCGAGAGAATCAGCGCGGCCCCCAGGAAGTGCGCCGCGGTCAACTGTTCGCTCAGTATCAGCCATGAGAACAGGATCATGAACGGCGTGTAGAGACAGTCCACGATCGAGGCGATGCCCACGCCGACGAAGTTGAGGCTGTAGAAGAAGAGCGTATCGGCCAGCGCGATGCCGATCACGCCGCTGACGACCAGGATCCAAATATGCCGGGCCGGCAAGGTAAGCACACAGTTGAGGCTTTCGTCCGCCAAGAAAGGCTGCAACCGCGGCGCTACCAAGAGGGTCAGCCCCAGCAACAGGATCGCAACGGTATTCTTGAAGAGGTTGAGCGCCAGCGGCGACACGCGCTCGCCGCTGTACTTGAACAGGACCATCGCGCAGGCCCAGGTAAAGGCGGCAAGCAGCGCGTAGACCTCGCCGGGCATCTGCGTCGTCATCGCGGGAGACTATAGCGACAACCTCCGCTAGAGCCTAATGCGCATCGGGAGCTATTTGCCTCCTCGACGACGCGCGGGGATCGCGGATCGGGCGGCCGTGGCCGTCTTCCCGGCTGCCTCGGGTCCGAAGAAGTAGAGCAACATCCGATCGACCCGCGCGGCCCAATCCATTTCGTGGTGGCGGCCGCCCTCAACCTCCTCGTAGTGAATGGCCCGGTGGTCGTTGTAACCCTTGGCGCGGAGTATCCGAACCAACCGGCGGCAGTCCGCGACCCCATTGTTAAACTCCACCAACGGCCCCGCGGGCTCACCCTCCTCGGTGCCGATATCGAGCCAGAGCCGAAGCGGCCGCGGCGTGCCCGCCGCGCGCACGAACGAGAAGATGCGGCGTTTGGCCCACCATAATGCCGGAGAGACGACACCGGCGAACCCGAACACGCCCGGGCAGTTGAAGAGCGCGTAGAGCGAGAGCAGCCCGCCCAGCGACGAACCGGCGATCCCGGTGTGCTCTCGATCAGGCAGCGTACGGTAGGTCTTGTCGATGAACGGCTTGAGCGTCTTGACGATGAACTCAAGGTAGGCGTCGCCAAACCCGCCGCCATACGCCGGGTCCTTGAACGGCGCGTACTCCTTGGTGCGCTGCGGAGTGCTGTGGATCCCGACGATGACGACCTTTCGGATTCTGCCCTGCGTGATCAGACGTTGGGCCGTCTCGTCGACGCCCCACTCGACTCCCGTCGACGACGTTCGCGCGTCGAAGACGTTGTTGCCGTCGTGCAGGTAGAGCACGGGGAAACGTTCTTCCGGCGGATCGTCGTAGCCCGGCGGCAGGTAGACCATGATGGTGCGGGCATTCTTGAGCTGGGGCGAGT
>JBHHZX010000367.1:0-3375 GCA_046758265.1 Phycisphaerae bacterium | reverse complement strand
GGAACAGTTGCACGAGCGCTTCGGCGAGCGGGAACGGCTCACCCTGCGGTGGTTGCCCCAAGACCACGCCGGCGATGACGCCGTGCTGGGGCACCAGGAACAGGTCGTGGGCGACCAGCGTGGCCGGGGGAACGGAGATCGGAAGCTCGAGCGGCTCAAAGCCGGGGTGCTCGGCCACCAGCAGGTACTCGCCCGGTTCGACATTCACGAAGAAGTAGCTGCCGTCCATTCCGCTGAGGGCATGCCGGGGTTCGTGCTCTGGCCGCACCAGCATCACGTGCGCCGCGAACAACGGCACTGGGTCGTGCTCCGGCGGCGCCGCAAACACGCGCCCGACCACGGTGCCCGACTCCGGCAACGGCCGCACGTGGTGGAAACTGACCGACCGCATCGGTGGCAGCAGCTCTCGCCCGACCGCCACGATATGGAAGGGGTTGGTGACCACCTCAATCGGTCCGGGGCGCTCGTCATCGACGATCACGACCGCGGTGAAGGGGCCTTCCGGGTGCAGTCCAACAACGGAAATGTTCGGCCCGCCGCCGGTAGGTTGCGGCCCCTGGACCGTCGCAATCACGACACGATGCTCGAAATCGACGGGCGGCGGCGGAACATCTTCACCAACGTGAACAGCCCAGAACGCTACCCAGGCCTCCGGGTTGCGTATCACGAAATCCGCCCCGCTGAAGCGCGGGTTATCGTGGCCCCAGCCACTGTGGTCCCCTTTGGCGACGGTCAGCAACGGAGGGGGATCGTGAGGTTCTGCTGCCGGTACGGTGACACCGGCTACATGCAAGGCCTGGGGCTGGGCCACCGCCGCGAGAGTCCCAGCGAGGGCAGTCACGCAGAGCGCAGCCCAAAGATTGACGGTTCGGCGCATTGCTAGTCCTCCTTTTACGATGTTTTGCGCTTCGTGTAGACGTTCGTCGCCGTACGTGGGAGAAGACGACGTCTTCGCCTGATTATTCGTGCATTATGCCAGAAATGTGCGTCTCACACACGTGTTTCCGTCGTGGTTCCGCCGCGGCAGCCGGCACGCATCAAGCCACAATCCCCGTCCTGGGCTGTGCGCGCCTGCATTGTACCGCGTTCCCAAGGTCATAGTACCCCCCGCCGGCGGCCGACTTGACGCGCGGCACCTCGCGCGTGATGCTCCGCGCAACAAGGCACCGTTCCGGTCAAAAGAGGAATTGCCATGACTAGCGATGATGTCAACGTCGAAGTCTCCCCGGGTACCGACACTCCGGAGGTCCCGGGCCGCCGACCGTACGCGATGGTTCTCATCAGCGATCTGGGCGCCGGCCAGCAGCTCGACCGGCTCACCGCGGCCAACAAAGACGAGTTCGCCGGCCTGCTCAGCCGCGCCAAGCCCAAGCTGGCCCTGGCCCTCAAAGACCCGTTCCGCGCCGGTCCGGGCTGGGAATTCCAGCTCACCTTTGACTCTCTCAAGGCATTCGAGCCGGCCGGTATCCTCGCGCAGGTTCCCGGCGCCGGCTGGCGTCTCGGCGTGCGCGAAAAAATCGTCGCGCGCCGACAGGCGAAGATCGGGTCGGCGGACCTCGACAACGCTATCAATGCTGCCGCGGGCGCCGACGCTTCGCTCGCCTGGCTCACGCAGCCGGACGCTGCCGCGGCGCCCGGCGCCGGTGCTGCCCAGGCCGCACCGCCCGAGCCCGCAGGCCCCAGCATCCTGGACCTGGTGGAGGAACCCGACGAAAGCGCGCGCGTCAGTGCGGAAGTGGAAAGGCTCGCCAAGGCCGCTGGCGATGCCGACGCGCGGATTTCCGGAGCCGAAGGGGCCCGGCTGAACGACATGCTCGCCCGGCTCGATCACGAACTCGGCCGGATCGCCGAAGCATTGCTGAAGCACCGCGACGTACGCCGGCTCGAAACCGCCTGGCGCTGCCTCAAGTTCATGATCGACCGGATCGAGTTCCGCGACACGGGCGTGCGCCTCTCGGTCCTTCACGCGCCACGCGATAAAGCGGTCAGCCGTTTCGTCGAGCGGGTCGTCAACCCAGCGTTCGACGGCGAGATTCCCACGCCCGGCCTGGTAATCTTCGATTACGTCTTCGCGAACACGCCGGCTGACATGGAACTGCTGGACGAGCTTGCCCAGCACGCAGCCGGCCTGCCGGTGCCCGTCGTGTTCCCGTTCGATCCCGGCTTCTTCAACATCAAAGGCTGGCGTCTGCTCAAGAATCTGCCCCACCTCTCCGGCCTGATTGATGGCTGGCAGTTCGCGAAATGGCGCTCGCTGCGCGACCAGCCCTACGCCAAGTCGCTCGTACCGGTCGTCGGCCGCTTTATTCTGCGGGCGCCGTACACGACCAGACCCGCCGCGCCGGAGTACGGCCACAACGAAAGCATCGCCAAGATCAGCGACCTGACCTGGACGCACGGCCACCTCGCCATGGGTATCTGTGCCGCTCGCGCCTACGCCAGGCACGGCTGGCCCACGCGCATGTTCGGGGCCGAAGCCGGCAAGCTCGAAGATCTCCCCGTCGTGGATAACCCCAACGACCCGCAAAACCCCTGGGGCCCCGGCGACCTGTTCCTGCCCGATCGCCGTATCGACGAGCTCCCGGAAATCGGGATGAACTTCCTGCAAGCCGTCAAGAACAACGACTACTGCATTCTGCTCGGCGGCGTGTCGGCGGCGCGACCGAAACAGACCGCTGAAACGAGCAAGCATCAGGCCACGCTCGAGATCAGCCTGCCGTACCAGCAGTTTGCCAACATTACGAGCGCGTATTTGAGTGAGCAGCTTCCCACGCTGCGCGGCTTGCAGCGGCAGACGGTGCAAGAGCGTCTGCTGTTCGGCCTCGCCAACCTGATCGGCATCAAAGAGGAAAGCGAGATGGAAGCGGTCCAGGTCGGCGTCGGCGCCAGCCCTGAAGATCCTTCAAAGACCGTGGTGCAAATACGCCTCACGCCGCCCGGCCGCATCGTCCCCGGCGGGTTGCACATCGAGTTCGGCTTCGGCCTGTAGCGGTCGGGGTCTGCCCCGGCTGAACGGCGTAGCGGCCGGGCCCCGTGCCGGCCGTAGAATCCCGCCGGTAGCGGCCGACGTCTCGTCGGCCGTGGGCCGTACGCATCGGCGGCCTGCCGCCTGGCCGGGCTCCGCGCATAATGCCTGCGGTGCCCCTTGAAACACCTGCGATTTCGCGACAGTGCGCCCCTCCTATAGACCGCTTGCCTCGTACACCGCCAGCAGTGCAGCTAGGTCCAACCGGCCCGCGTCGCGGCCATCGCCTGTTGTTCAGCTTCAGCAGCCGTAGTCGGAGAGTAGAAACGCCAAGTCGGTCAGGTCTACGTCTCCGTCTTCGTCGAAGTCGGCGTTCGGGTTGTAGTTCGGATCGCCGACCGAGGTTCCGT
>JBHHZX010000366.1:0-3382 GCA_046758265.1 Phycisphaerae bacterium | reverse complement strand
GGGAGCTCGATGCGCGTACCCAGACCCTCGCAGCCCAGGAGGCTGAGCTGGCGGCCCGGCGCAGCGAACTCGACGCAAAAGACGCCGAGTCACACCGTCGCGCCGAGGAGCTGGACGCCCACGCGCAGCAACTTGAGCAGCGCGTGGAGACGCTGGCAACGCAGCAGGCAGAGCTTGACAGCCGCCGTCGGGGGCTCGAATCGAACGAGTCCGAACTACGGGACCGCGGCCAGGAGTTGCACACGCGCGCGCAGCAGCTCGAGGCGCGCGAGCAGGAACTTAAGGCACGCATCACCGAATGCGACGCCAAGGCCCAAACACTGCGGTCGTGGGCCACCGAGGTCGAGCAACTGCAGACCGAGGTTGAAGCGCGATTCACTGAATTGGAAACGGATCGCGGGCGGTTGGACGAGCGTGCTCGGACGCTCGGAAAACGCGAGGGAGAGCTGGGCACGCGAGAAACAGAGCTCGACAAAGGCCGCCGGCTTGTAAACGAGGCGCAGGACGCGTTGGCGCGCCAGCGGCAGGAAGCCGCTGCGCAGGAGCGCGCACTGGCCGAGCAGCAGGCTGCGCAGGCTGGACGCGCGCGCCAGCTTGACGAGCGCGAAGCGGCTTTGAATGAGCGCTCGGCGGCCGCGGAGGCCCGTGACGACGAGGCTGCGCAGCGCGAGGCCGAAATCGAACAGCGTCGCGTATCGGTGGACAAGCTTTATCAACAGGCGGCCGAAATCAAAGCGCGCGGCCAACGTCAGCAGCAGGAAGTTACGGCGCTACAGCAGCAGCTCAAGGCGCGTGAGGCCGAGCTGCGGCGCGAGAGTCTGCAAACCGAGATCGACCGCGAGCACATCCAGCGCGACTTCGCCGCGTTGATCGCTGAACAGGCAAAACTCCAACAGTTGCGGGCCGAAGCCGAACGAGAACGTGACCGTCCATCGGGAACTGGGCCGCGCCGCGAACAAGCACCGGCGCGCAGCGCGGCGGTGCTGACCCCCGCGCCAAGCCTGCGGCGACGAGGTCTTGCATTCTGCGGCGTGATGGGGATGGCGGTTGCATCGATCTGGTTCGCCGTCGAACGACCGCGCTACCACGGTCTCGCAGAGATTCAGATCACCGGCGAGCGCGGTTCGCCCGAATGGATCACAAACGAGCACGCCGACTGGCTGTCGTCGGACGCGATTATGGAGTACTGGCAAGGCCCTCCGCCGGCCCAAGCTTGGATAAAGGCGCGCGCCGACCGATACGCCACGGTCCGCCCGCTGCCCGCGAGCGGCAGGGTGCGACTCACGCTCGACACGCCGGACGAAACACTCGCTGGGACGTTGCTGCCCACGGTTGTAAAGACCCACATCACGTACGTGCGCGACCTGCCCCCCGAGCAATTTCATTCGCCCCGTTTGATCGAATGGAACGAGCGGAACGCCGCGCTGGAACAGGAGTTGGCCCGCCGGCGCAGTCGCCGACAAGAGATCCAGGCCCGTTTGGCCGAAGTGCCCGCTTCGGCCGCGCGCGATGACGCGCAAACCGCGTTTGAAACGGCGTTGGAGCAATTCAAGCGTCTCGTCGAGCGGCTGCGCCGCCGGCGCCAGGAGCTGGTGGCCTTGCAGTCGCAGGAACTGCCGCGCGGCGAGGTCAGTCCGCAGGCATATCAGCAGGCTCTCGCGGACGACGCGCTCTACCAGGAGGATTTGAAGGAGTTCGGGTCCGAAGCGCGCCAGTACCGGACCGAGCTGGCGGTGTCGATGGTCCTGCTGGTCGATCCGCTCCAGGAGCTGCGCGAATCGGTTCAGGCACTGATCGCGACGATGGCCGAGCAGCGCGACATGCGTCCGCCCCCGAACGTCCGCGCTGTGCTGGAGAAGTGTCTCGTCGCGGCGGATGACTTCCACCACTTCTTGGCGGAGTTCGCGCAGACGTGGGTTCAACGGCGTGAGACGATCGAGCGCCTGAAGGTGCCGGAGCAGGTCGTGGAGCTGATGGATCAGCAGAACGTCGCCGCTGAGGCTGCCCGCCGGTTGGTCGAAGAAACTCACCGCGTGTTTGGTGAAATCAGAGCCCACGTTGACGCTTTGACCGAGAAAGACAACTCCGGGACGCGCGAGATCGTGGTGGCGGCGGTGCTGCGTGGTAATCTCAGCCGCCTCTCAGAGCAACTGACGACGCTGGAGGAGAACGCCGGCGCGACGGATACCGCGGTGAACTTCCGGCTCGACGCCCACACCCGGCAACTGGCCGGCCTGCGTACGCGGCTGCTCGATCGGCAGCAACGAGTCCGTGAGATGCTGCGGGCAGAGGCGGATCGGGCCGCCCGCGCAGAACATGACGATCAAGAACGGCAGCTCCGCGAGAGCATCAGCGAGCTCGAACAACAGCGGCAAACGCTGATGGACACGCTCGTCACGAATCTCGAGCGGGTGCGGCAGCTCGACGAGCAGCATCAGGAGCTGCGCGAGCTCGGCGCCGAGCTGCGGGTCGAAGAGGCAGCAATAGCCCGACTCGAAACGCGTCGTGAGGAGCTCGAAGCGGAGCGGCCGCTGCCGCAGCGCGATGCGGTTGAGCTGGTCGAGTCGCGTTGCGAGCAAATCGCCGGCGCTAACCGCCTGCGAAACGCCGGCCTCGCCGGCGCCGCGACGTTCACGACGACCGGCCTGCTGTTTCTGCTGATGTTCAGGCAGGGATCACGACGAACGGCCGCGCCGGCGAAAACGGGCTTGCCGGCGATTCCCCTGCGGCAGGAAGACGCGCTACCGCAAGAAGAGACACCGGGATAGCAACCGGTCTGGGGTGCGCGAACTACGGCGGCAGGAATCTCCGCTCGTCGTCCGGTCGGACCTGCCACGAAACCGACCTACGGCGCTCTTTCCAGCTCCTCGATACGCCTCGTGAGCTTCCGGATCAGCGACTTGTAAGCGAGGATGGCCTTCCCATAGAACACCTTTTCCAGCATGGTTACAAGCGCGTATAGCGCGGCGATGGCGGCGACCTTGCTGGCAGAGACGCCCATTAGGGCCGCCGTGACGAACGCAGCCGCCGCGGCGCATCTCACAACCATTGTGATGGTAGTGCGGCGCTTGGTCACCGCGATATCACGGCTTCGAGCCAGAATCTGTGTTTCGACGAGATTGAGGTCCAGTTCTTTCATGATTCGCCTGAGAATTACGCACGCTGAAGGCCTAGCTGTCCGTTGCAAAAGGGGACGGGCTCCCAGCCGTCGGCCGAAACCCTCGGCAAATAAAGCTCGTAGGGTGGGCATGGCCCACCATCTACTTTTCGACCGGCACCGAGACCGGCCGCTACACTCGTCCGGGACGGAGCCGGGTGCCGGGTGCCATGGCCAAGCGGGTGCCATGGCCAAGCGCAGCCGGGTGCCATGGCCAAGCGCAGC
>JBHHZX010000365.1:0-3436 GCA_046758265.1 Phycisphaerae bacterium | reverse complement strand
GTGTTCAGACGCGGGGCCGGCCAGACAATGTATGACCTCTGGGCCGACAACGGGAAATGTCCGCCTGAAGCAATGGCGTCGGCGTCGATCATGATCGTCCGGTCGATCAGCCCGTCCAGCGTGACGCCCGGGGGGAATGTTTCGGGGGGCGTCGATCCACAGCCGGTTCCCCCGGCACCGTAGAGCGGCACAAGAAGCAGTGAACGCGGTTCACCCTGGTCGCGTGCAACCGCGCGGGGAAATGTCGGGTTCGGACTACCTTCGCAAGCGCGCGCCCTACTTGGAGGACGGGCTGCGCGGAATTCCTCAACCGCCCTGCTTCCGTCACGCGCTCAAGCCGGAGAACCGCCGATTCCGCCAACTTCGGCCGGAACGAGGTTTGCCGCATAGTTTTTGACAGCCTGGGGTTATTCTCGGGCCCTTGTGGTCGGTCCGATGCGGACCGAGAATTAGGTTGCCTCGCGATGCCGGCTCGGCTTTTTGGGGGGTAGGGAGGTGTTTGCAGCCTCAGCGTTGACGTCGGCTTCGCCCAGATTGCAGCGGGTAAGCCACCCTGGAGAACCAAGCTCATGAGTGAACGACGGATGATAACGATTGACGGGAATGAGGCGGCGGCCTATGTCGCCCACCGTCTGAGTGAAGTCATCGCCATCTACCCGATTACCCCCTCATCGCCGATGGGTGAGTGGGCTGACGAGTGGTCGGCCAAAGGCCAGCCGAACCTCTGGGGCACGATTCCACAGGTCATCGAGATGCAGAGCGAGGGCGGGGCGTGTGCGGCGGTGCACGGGGCCGCGCTCTCCGGCGCGCTCACCACCACCTTCACCGCGTCGCAGGGCCTGCTGCTGATGATCCCGACGATGTTCAAGATGGCCGGTGAGCTGACGCCGACCGTCTTCCACGTCTCGGCCCGCACGGTCGCGACGCACGCGCTGAGCATTTTCGGCGACCACAGCGACGTGATGGCCTGCCGCACGACCGGTTTCGGCCTGCTGGCTTCGGGCTCGATCCAGGAAGTCATGGACCTGGCGCTGATCGCCCACGCGTCGACGCTGGAAGCCCGCGTGCCGTTCCTCCACTTCTTCGATGGGTTCCGCAGCTCACACGAGGTGAGCAAGATCGAGCAGCTCAGCAACGATGACATGCGCGCAGTCGTCAGCGAAGCGGCGGTTCACGCGCATCGCGAGCGGGCACTGACGCCGGACCGGCCCGTGCTGAAGGGCTCGTCGCAGAACCCCGACGTTTTCTTCCAGGCCCGCGAGACGGTCAACCCCTTCTACGCCAAAGCCCCGGAGGTGGTCCAAAACGTAATGGACCGGCTCGCGAACGTCGTCGGACGGAGCTACCACCTGTTCGACTACGTCGGCGCATCCGATGCCGAGCACGTCGCCGTGATCATGGGCTCGGGCGCCGAGGCGATGCATGAGACGGTCGATTACCTCGTCGCGCGCGGCGAGAAGGTCGGGATGATCAAGGTTCGTCTATATCGCCCCTTCTCGGTTACGCACTTCGTCAACGCCTTGCCGAAAACCGTCCAGTCGATCGCCGTGCTTGACCGAACCAAGGAGCCGGGGGCCGCAGGCGAACCCTTGTACAAGGACGTGGTCACCGCGCTGGGCGAGGCGGCGGGCGACGGCCGGCTGCCGTTTGCCGTACCGCGGGTGGTCGGCGGACGCTACGGCCTGTCGAGCAAGGACTTCACCTCGGCGATGGCCAAGGCGGTCTTCGACAACCTGGCGGCCGAAAAGCCCAAGAATCACTTCACCGTCGGGATCCGCGACGATGTAACCCATACCAGCCTCGATTACGACCCGAACTTTGTCACCGAGGGCGACGACGTGGTGCGGGCGATGTTCTACGGGCTGGGCGCGGACGGGACGGTCGGCGCGAACAAGAACTCGATCATAATCATCGGCGAGGGTACACGGAACTATGCGCAAGGCTATTTCGTGTACGACTCGAAGAAGGCCGGCTCGGTCACCGTCTCCCACCTGCGTTTCGGCCCGCGGGAGATTCACTCGACCTACCTGGTCAACGCGGCCAACTTCGTTGGTTGCCACGCGTGGACGTTCGTCGAACGCTACGACATGCTCAAGAACGCTGTGCCGGGCGCGGCCTTCCTGCTGAACAGCCCATTTCCCGCAGGCGAGACGTGGGACAAGCTGCCACGCAAGGTCCAGGAGCAGATTGTCGAGAAGAAGCTCAAGTTCTACGTGATCGACGCCTACAAGGTCGCCAAAGAGACCGGTATGGGCGCCCGCATCAACACGATCATGCAGACCTGCTTCTTCGCGATCTCCGGCGTGCTGCCGCGTGAGGAAGCGATCGCCGCGATCAAGGGCGCGATCAAAAAGACCTACGGCAGCAAGGGCGAGGATATCGTCAAGAAGAACTGGAACGCCGTCGATCAAACCCTGGCGAACCTGCACGAGATCAAGGTACCGGACCGGGTGACGAGCGACGTCGCGATGCCGCCGCCCGTCTCGACCGCGGCGCCAGCGTTTGTGCAAGACGTGCTCGGCAGGATCATCTCCGGCCGCGGCGACGAGCTCCCGGTCAGCGCCATGCCGTGCGATGGCACGTTCCCGGTCGACACGGCCAGGTGGGAGAAGCGCAACATCGCGCTGGAAATTCCCGTCTGGGACCCGGACGTGTGCACCCAGTGCGGCAAATGTGTGATCGTCTGCCCGCACGCCGCGATCCGAATGAAGGCGTACGACCCGCAGCTCCTGAAAGGCGCGCCGCAGACGTTCAAGCACGCCAAGGCGATCGGCAAGGAGTTCGCCGGCATGGTCACGACCGTCCAGGTTGCGCCCGAGGATTGCACGGGCTGCGGCGTGTGCGTCGAGGTGTGCCCCGCGAAGAACAAGAAGGAGACGCGGCTCAAGGCGATCAACATGCAGTTCCAGCCGCCGCTGCGCGAGAGCGAACGCGACTGCTACGACTTCTTCCTGGACCTGCCGGAGGTCGATCGCACCAAGCTGCGGATCAACACGGTCAAGGGCTCACAGTTCCTCCAGCCGCTGTTCGAGTACTCCGGCGCGTGTGCCGGCTGCGGCGAGACCCCCTACGTCAAGCTGCTGACGCAGCTTTTCGGCGACCGGGCGATCATGTCGAACGCGACGGGCTGTTCGTCGATTTACGGCGGCAACCTGCCGACGGCGCCGTGGGTGAAGAACGCGGAGGGTCGCGGACCGGCGTGGTGCAATTCACTGTTCGAGGACAACGCCGAGTTCGGTTTCGGGTACCGTCTGACGATCGACAAGCATGCCGAGTTCGCCCGCGAACTGGTGATGAAACTCGCGGGCCGGATCGGGCCGGATTTGGCAGACGGCCTGCTGAAGGCGCAGCAAAACACGGAGGCGGATATCACGGTCCAGCGGAAACGGGTCGCGGCGCTGAAAGAGAAGCTGCAATCGATCTGTGCGACCGGTTT
>JBHHZX010000364.1:0-3457 GCA_046758265.1 Phycisphaerae bacterium | reverse complement strand
CTGACACTCCGCTACCTCCGCAAACGGCGGATCGCGTACTTCGCGATCGCCGCCGTCACGCTCTGTGTGGCGATGGTCTTGATCGTGATGTCGATCATGGGCGGGTGGCTGGAGCAGGTGAAGCTGCGGGCCCGCGGACTGCTGGGCGATGTCATCGTGGACAACGCGGCGTATTCGGGCTTCCCGCTCTACCAGGAGTTCATCGACGAGATCAGCGCCTGGCCCGAGATCGTCAAGGCCACGCCGGTCATCTACACGTATGGGCTTTACGAATTCCAAGGCACGTCGCGGAACGGCATGGTGCGGGTGGTCGGCATCCGCCTCGAAGAGGTGTATGAGGTCAACGCGTTCAAGGAGAGTTTGTTTTACGAGAGGTACTACCCCGGCACGACCACGCTCGCGCCGCAGCGGCAGCCGATTCTCGGCGTCGATCTCGACGCGCCGCTGATCGTGGTACGGGAGGAAGATCGGGCATATGTGCGGCCGCGGCTTCCAGAGCCTTACCAGGCGGCGCTCGCGCAGTCGCGCGCCGCAGGCGCGGTCGACGACGATTCGACAGAAACGTACCTGAACAACCTGCTGGCCAAGCTCAGCTTATCGCCGATCCCGGGGGTCTACGAAGGCCCGCTCGGCCCGGAGCAGGGGCCGTTGATGGAGGGGAACGAGTTGCCGGGGATCATCGTCGGCCGCGACATCATCGCGTATCGCGAGTCGGACGGGCGCTACACGCGTCCGGAGAGCCTGCCCCGCGGCTGCAAGGTACTGCTCACGGTCACGGCAGTTTCGGGCGGCAGCACGATCGACACCCCGAGCAAGACGGTGTTCCGCTACGCCGACGACTCGCGCACCGGCATCTACGAGATCGATTCGCAGCACGTGTACTGCGACTTCGGCTTGCTCCAGAAGCTGCTACAGATGGACGCGGCCGAGCGCGTTGATCCTGAGACGCTCGAGACCATTGGCACTGTTCCCGCCCGTTGCTCGCAGATTCAGATCAAAATTGCCGAAGGGGTGGACGTGCGGGCCTTATGCCGCCGACTGGAAGAGACGTATCACGGTTACCTGGACGACCCGCGCTTCGATTTGGACACCTTCGAGTCGCGGCTGGTCAGCTCGATCAAGGCACTGACCTGGCAGGAGTCGCAGGCTCACATCATCGGCCCGGTCGAAAAGGAGAGAATTCTCGTCACGATCCTGTTCGGGATCATTTCGCTCGTCGCCGTCACGCTGGTGCTCTGCATCCTCTACATGATCGTCCTGCAAAAGACCCGTGACATCGGCATCGTCAAGAGCATCGGCGGCTCGTCGGGTGGTGTCGCATTCATCTTTATCCTGTACGGAGCCGCCGTCGGCGTCGCCGGCAGTATCCTCGGCACGATTCTCGGCACGCTCTTCGTCACCTACATCAACGAGATTCAGGACTTTCTGATCCAGCTCAACCCGGCCTGGCGGGTCTGGGACATGCAGGTCTATTCGTTCGACCGGATTCCCAGCGAGGTGAATCCGTGGGACGCGGTCACGGTCGTCATCACCGCCATCATCGCGTCGACAGCGGGGTCGTTCGTCGCGGCTTGGCGGGCGGGGCGGATGCAGCCGGTGGAGGCGGTGCGGTATGAGTAACGCCGGCGAGTCGTCAAACGACCGGGCCGGGCGCGCGCCGTTTACGCCGTCGGGAACGCCACTGCTTCGCGCGACCAACCTCTTCAAGTCGTACCGCATGGGGCCGACGGAGCTGAAAGTGCTTCAGAACTGCACGCTATACGTCGATCCCGGCGAGTTCGTCGCCATCATGGGCAAGTCGGGCAGCGGCAAGAGCACCCTCCTGCACAGTCTCGGCGCGCTGGACGTGCCGCAGAAGGGCCAGGTCTACTTCCACGATGACGAGATATTCGCTCCCCCCACCCAACGCCGCCTCCGCACGGGCATCAGTGACGTCTTCTCCGACGCCGAACGCCGCCGCAATTATCTTCGGCGGACAGCGTTCGGCTTCGTGTTCCAGTTCTATCACCTGCTGCCCGATCTGAATGTGCTGGAAAACGTGCTGCTGCCGCGGATGGTTGAATCGCCGATGTTCGACTGGGGCCGGAACAAAAGTGCGGCGCGGCAGGACGCGTTCGATATTTTGCAGCGTGTGGGGCTGTCTGAGCGCATCAGGCACAAGCCCAACGAGCTGTCCGGCGGCGAATGCCAGCGGGTCGCGATCGCTCGCGCGTTGGTGCATAGACCGCAGATCCTGTATGCGGACGAGCCGACCGGCAACCTCGACGCCGAGGCGGGCGAGAACATCATGTCGATTCTGGCGAGGCTGCACCACGACGGCCAGACGATTGTGATGGTCACGCACGACCCCGGCATCGCGAGCCATGCCGACCGCGTGCTCGTGTTGGAAAACGGGCGCCTGCGACCGGCGTGAGTCGGTGGACAAAACCGCCGGAATCCGGCAAGATTTGCCAGCGATATCGTTGCGGGCGCGCAGCCACTTTCATTGTGACAGAAACCTTGATTCCGCAGGTCGCCGGTCACCGATGCCGGTCGGAGCACCGCCCAACCTGATCATCGGATCCAGCCGCGCCATGCAGCGCGTTTTTGATCTGTGTCGGCGCGTGGCCCCCACCCGTTCGACCGTCCTCATCATCGGCGAGACCGGCACCGGCAAGGAAGTCATCGCGCGTCACATCCACCGCCACGGCCCCCGCCGCGACAAGCCGATGCTGGTGTTCACCTGCCACGGGGTACCGGAGACGCTGCTGGAAAGCGAGCTGTTCGGGCACGAGCGTGGCGCGTTCACCGGTGCGATTCATGCCCGCAGCGGCCTGTTCGAGCGCAGCCACGGCAGCTCGCTCCTGCTCGACGAGGTCGGCGACATCCCACCGCCCGCCCAGGCCAAGCTCCTGCGCATCTTGCAGGAACGTCGTTTCACTCGGCTCGGCGGTACCGCGACGCACGAGTCTGATGTGCGTGTGATCGCCACGACGCAGCACGACCTCCGGGCCTTGGTGCTGCGCGGCCAGTTCCGCGAGGACCTGTTCTACCGCCTGAACGTTTTTCCGATTCACACGCCCGCGTTGCGGCAGCGCCGCGAGGACATCGCCCCGCTGGCCATCCACTTTCTGGAAGCCGCGGCCCGGCACAACCGCTGTCGGCAATCAGGCTTCAGCGACCAGGCCCTGGCCCTGCTGATCAGCTACCACTGGCCGGGCAACGTGCGGCAGTTGCAATCGCTGATCGAACGCGCCTTGCTGCTCTCGGCCGGCGAGCAGATCACGGAAGCCCACCTGCCCGGTGAAGTCGTGGGCGGCTTCGTCCCGCCTCAGGAGGGCGAGACCGTCACCTCGCTGGCCTACGCCCAGCGGCTGCTGGTCACCCGCGCGCTGCACGAGAACAGTTGGAGCTTCGCCAAGGCCGCCGGCCAGCTCGGCATCTCCGTGCACGTTCTGCGGCAGATGATCGCCAAGCT
>JBHHZX010000363.1:0-3502 GCA_046758265.1 Phycisphaerae bacterium | reverse complement strand
CGCGGCAAGCAGACCGAGGTAATTACGTACTACCCGCGCGGGAAGAAGCAGATAGTGATCCAGTTCGATCCGGTAGAGTAGGTTGGCTGTAAGACCGAGAATGGAACCTCGCTCGAACTGCCAACGAACGCGGTCAGGCCTGACCACTGCCCCCGCATACCGCGTAATTGCCCCGCCGCGGCGCCGCTCCGAGTGGCCGAGGGCTGGCATAGCTGGCGAGCGCTCCCTCTGCAACACGGCGTGCTGTCAATCCTCGCGAGAAGTGACCAGCGGCGAGGTGATCCGCTGGTCGCGGGTGCGATCAAGCATGGGGGCTGGGAGGCTCGGTGCTGCGGGAAGGTCTCGGGGCGGGACGTCGGGTGTGTTGCTAATGTGTTGCAATACGAGAAGGCGGGTTAATAACCGAGCCAAACGTTTCTTGGTCACTGACGGCCGGCACGAAGGTCGGCCGCTACGTTCAGGGGGCAGAGTCCTTCGTTCTCCGAGAGTTCGACTAATGTGCTCTGCGCCACGTCTTAGAGCCTATCCCATAACTGTGGCACAGGTTTGCAACCTGTGTGTTTCACCGGTTGGAAACCGGTGCCACAGAGCTTTTGGGATGAGCTCTTAGTCGGGTGCGCGGTCGTTGTAGGGCTCCCAGAGCCCGCCCCAGGGCTTGGTCGGCCAGATCGTCCAGTTGGTGCCGAAGACAAAGCGCGTGTCAAACCGTTGGTAGCGGGCGCTGCCGTCGAGGAACGAAGCGACGTGGTAGTCCATTTGCCTGTGCCAGCCGCGGAGGTTCTTCGACTCGCTGGCCCACGGGCCGCCGGTGTACCCGGGCGGCCGGGCGGCCTCGAGCGCGAAGTTGAGTTGGTTCTCGTAGAACATGATGAACTCGGAGGCGTGGCGGCCGAGCTTGGCCCGCAGCATGTGCCGGCCGAGCCCCGGCAAGCCGAGCTGCGCCCCGATGATGTTCCAGAAGCTTCGATAGGGCGGGCTCCCGCCGGGCGGCGCCTCCTGATAGTAATACGGCCAGTACCAGTTGATCGGATAGCTGGTGCCCCAGAAGTACCAGCACTGCCAGGGGTCGTCATACACCGGCGGCGGGTTGAGTTGCCCGACCACCGGCGGAAAGGGATTCGAGTCCGAGGGACACTGAAAGAAGCCCGGTGTCTCCGGCTGATCCTCGCGGGGGCGCGCCGGCGGGTTCGTCGGCTCCGCGTCCCAGGTGACGTCGGGCGAAAAGTAGGGGTTCAGCGGGCGATGCCGCGGCGGCACCTGGTGATTGTCTTTTCTCGATGGTTTGAGGCCCGGCCGGCCGGCCTGCCGCCACTCCCGGTTGGTCGACGCGGGCATGGCCCCGCCCCAGATATACTCCGTGATGACGGTGAAATTGTAGGTGCGGCCGCTGACGGTGTAGCCGCGCGGCAGCACCCACGGCAGGTCCTCAAACTCGGGCAGGTATGCGCTGGCCGCCTGCGCGATGCTGCGCTGATTCGACAGGCACACGCCGACCCGTGCCTGCTCCTTCGCACGGCTCAGGGACGGCAGCAGGATGGAGATCAGCAGCGCGATAATCGCGACTACGACGAGCAGCTCGATCAGTGTAAAACCGCGGTGATTTTGGGCTCGCTTTTCCACAATCGCTCCTCCGCGACGAAAACCCCTCGTCATCGCCGACAACCCAGGCCAAGCCTCGCCGATTTGGGTTGAGCCGCTGGGCCACCTGGCGACGGTCGTGCGGCCGCCACTACTTCTTACTATACCGCCAGGCCCGAGCGATGTCCTTACAAAGCACGGACGCCGCGGCCAGTTTTCACCACGGCGCCCGCGCGCTTGGGCCTCTCCCCCTTCTCAACTCACCGTGTCGGGCAGGAGTGGCCATAGACCGACAGCAGCCGCGCCAGATCAGACAAGCCGATGCAGCCGTCGTTGTCGAAGTCGGCAGCCGGCAAAGGCTGGCCCCAACGGTACGGAGACCGGGGCGCCGGTCACGATTATGCCCCCACCAATCCTGCAAGAAAAGTGGTATGATGCGTGCGAATAAGAGGTTGGCCGCCGGCGTACCCGCCGGTTAGGGAGTTCGGTGCCGGCCCGACGCGCGGCGTGGTTGCCACCAGCCCGGAGATCGTTTCAAATTGGCTGCGCGTCGTGCGGGTTTTTACAATAGCGAGGACCTTTCCCAGCTCTTGTTGTGGCGGGGAATAGTGAGAAACACGCTACCCAGACAATGCGTGCGGTGATACATGAAAGCAACTAAGCAGCGCCCGAACATCGTGAGTGTTCATCTGTCGCCGGAGGCCAAGGCCACGCTGGACGACGTGTGCGCGAAGCGCGGCATGTCGATCAAGATGCTGCTGGGCCGGCTTATCACTTGGTTCGTCGAGCTTGACCGCACCGAGCAATCTATCGTGCTCGGTCAGGTTGAAGACGCGGATGTGAAGAACCTGGCGGAGATGCTTCTGCATCGCCGTCCCAAGCCCACGGCTGCGCGCCGAGCGCGGAAAGCACCTGGGCGTCGAAGCCCCGCAGGATAGGTTGAAGCTCGCGCAGCGCGAGTTGGCGCTCCCAAGTCTCGGCCGTGACCGGCTGCCAGTCGATCGGCGCCGCGTAATCGCGCGGCACGCCGTGGGCGACTGCGGCGACAACCCGTCCCGCTTCGCAGATTGGCGCGGCGCGGACGAACCACCACCGGGGGTTGTCCGTGTTTGCGCGCAAGGTAGGCACTTCGCACGACACCATCCTGCGCCGAACGAAGAGTTCGCGCTGAAGTCGATCCAACAAGCTGTGCTGTGAAGGCGGCACGAAATCGAAGGCTGACTGGCCGACCGCCTCGCGACAGCCTCCCTCGACCCTGCGGATGGTCAAGTCGCATTCCAGAGTGACGCGAATTGGGGTGATCACGTTGCCTGCCTTTCGTGTTCGGCGGGGTCGCGCGGCGCTTCATCCGCCAGATTTCATCGTAGACGAATCCGCCCCCTCGACTCAATTAGGGTTTCCCCTGAGTCTCGGCGCAGCCGGTCAATTCGTTGCGGTGATTCACTGTGCCGGCGGGCAGGCCGCCGCGACCCTAAGGCTCTGGGACAACGGGACTTGCGAGACAGGTTTCGCCGTAGTGGGCCAGCAGGACGGCCAGGTCGGTCAGATTCACGCAGCCGTCCGGCTCGAGGTCGGCTTCGGGGATGTAGCCCGGCTCTCCCTCGCACTTTCCGTACGAGCTGAGCAGGATCGCCAGGTCGGACAAATTGACCACGCCGTCGCCGTTGAGGTCGCCCACGCACGGGTTTACGTAGCCGATCGCCCAGTCGGTGACACAGGCGTGGACATCGTCGCAGGGCACGTAGTCCACCATGTTGAGATTGTCCAGCGGTCCGAGACCGAGTTGCCCAGCCTGACAATAGAGCGTGAAGAACCCGAAGCCTTCCGACGTAAACAGGTCGCCGGGGCCGAAGCCGCCCAGACTAGGCGATCCGGGAGTAAGCGAAAAGACGACCTGATCCGCGCCGGGGATGAAAATGAAATC
>JBHHZX010000362.1:0-3511 GCA_046758265.1 Phycisphaerae bacterium | reverse complement strand
CACTGCACGCGCCCGCTCGCTGGCGATAGGGGTAGTTTTGTTTGCCTGCGCCGGCTGCCAACTCCCCTCACCTACCTGGCATGCTTCCACAGAACCCGTCACCGAGGCTCGCTCTGAAATCCCCGACGCTGACAATCCGCTGGTATTCGTACAGGCCGACCCGCGCCAGCAGATTGCGTCGCGACCGCCGCGGCTCGTCTATGAGTTGGCCGTCCTCCACATCCTCGTGCCGCGCGAACAAGCAGGCGCGATGGAAAAGGTTTGGAACTTCCTGCGCGAGGACGGGCTCGACGCGGAAACGCGACTGCGCCTGGGGCAAAACGGCCTGCGGGTCGGTGTCGGGCACGTGCAGGACTGGCAGCCGATCAAGGCGGCGATGGACGCGATCGAGGATCACCGGGTCACGTCCGCGACGCCCCTCAGCGTCCCGGTCGGGTTTCCCTTGTCGCTGGAACTCGATTCCGAGCCGCGCGAACAGACGCTGTTTTATGTCGGCCCCGACGGGATCCTCAGTGGCAGCATCTGGCCCGACAGCCGCAACGTGCTGCGTGTGACCTACGCGCCCGATCTGCACGACGTCGAGCGCGTTCGGTTGTTGGTCGTTCCGGAGGTGCACCAGCGGCAGCACGGCTGGGAGTGGGTGCGGACCGAGGCCGGGCTCTGGCAGGTCCCGCGCCAAGCGATGCAGACCTTTGACGCCGCTGCGTTTGTCTTGACGCTCAGCCCCGGCGAGTTCGTGCTGCTGGCGCCGAGCGCGAACGCGCGGATCTATGGGTTGGTGGGTGGGGCGTTCTTGACCAGAACATCGGAAGGTCGGAACTATAATTCCTACGTGTTTCTGCGACCGGAAGCGAGGCATGTCGGTCAGCATGACTAAGGGCAACGCCGCGCCGTTCCAACTCGACGCTGACTTCTTTCGACGACTTTTCAACGGCGCCGGTCTGGCGGTCTTCGCGTGCGATGCCGAGGGGCACATCCTGGCCTGGAACCCGCTCGGCGAGTGTCTCTTCCGTAGTCAGCACGGTGATCGCCGCCGGCCCGATCTGTGCGACGTGCTGCCCGCAGAGCAGCGCCGCGATCTGGAGCAAGGCCTCCAGACACTGGTCGAGACGCGCGCAGCGCTCGAGTTTCGCACGCGGCTCCGGGGGATTGATGAGGAGGCCACCGAGTACGCGGTCTGGCTCACGCCCATCTTCGATGCGAAGGGTCGTTTCCAGTGCGCGTGCGTCTGGTTCAACGACATTACGGCCCGGCTCCAGTTGCGCCGCAGCATGCGGAAGCGCGAACGGCTGACCACGCTGGGAGCGCTGGCCGGTTCGGTCGCGCACCACTACAACAACCTGCTGTGCAGCATCGCCACAAGCCTCGAATTCGCCTTGAACATGAACACGATGTCGGCCATGCGGCGCGTCCTCCGCCGGACCGCCGACGCCGCCGGACGTGCCACCCGACTCACGCAGCAGTTGCTGGCGTTCGCCCAGGCCGACCACCGCATGCGCGACCTGGCCGATCTGACCGAAACCGTGCTCCAGTACTTCGACCGGCACGAGGCCGAGTTGGCCGCGCACGGCATCAAGCTGATGCTGGACTGGCAGCGCATCCCCTTCGTTCCCCTGCCGCGCGATCAGCTCACGATCGTGGTCGACAACCTGACGCGAAACGCCACCGAGGCGATGCGCGACGGCGGCGTCCTGACGGTCTCGTTGCGACGCCGCGACGAGAACGCCGTCGTCCTCGCAATCGCCGACAGCGGCCCGGGAATCGCGCCCAACGACATGGAGCATCTCTTCGAGCCGTTCTTTACCACCAAGGGCGAGTTGGGGAACGGCGAGACCCACAAGGCCGGCATGGGACTGGCGGTTGTGCATGGCTTGGTGAACGAGATGCACGGCACGATCTCCGCCTCCAAGGTCTCGACCGGCGGGGCCCGTTTCGAGATCGTCCTGCTGCTGGAAGACCCCACGAAGTAGCGGCCGGGCTCCGTCCCGGCCGTAAAATGTAGCGGCCGGCGCTTCGCCGGCCGTCTTCGCGAAGTGAGTCTCTGCGTTCCCGCTAGCCACGGACGTTGCCCGGCCGCTACACGCAACACGCCCCGACGACTCAACCGGCGGAGAACCGCAACACCGCCGCATGAATGGCGTACGCGGCGACGGCGACCAGACACATGCCGAACACGATGTTGAGAAACGTTTTCAGCGTGGCGCGCGGCAACTCCCGGGCTGTCCGCGACCGCGTCGCCCGGTATACGATGGCGACGCACGCCGCCAGTGGCAAGAACATCCACAGACGTGATCCGGCCGGCAGCGGCAGCGGGTGGATGAACGGAATCCAGACCAGCAGCGTGGCCCCCAGCGTGCTCATTCCTCACCCCCGCTGCGCGCCTCGCCTTTCGTGGACATTTCGTAGTAGAACACCGGCAACCCCCCCGTCTGTGCCCGCGTCAGCGCGTCGAGAATCGCCAGGAGGTTGAGCAGCCCGCCGACAGCGAGGTAGATCTGGGCCACGTCGGATTCCGGGTAGAAGCTCACGTAAGGCGACAGCTCCTTAGCGCCATATGTCGGCAGGACGTTGCTGACGACGTAGCCGACTGTCGTGTAGCCGCCGATGCCGATTTCCGCCAGGAACAGCCAGCGATTCTCCCGCGGGTTGACGGAGTTCTTCACGCCACCGATCGCCAGTCCGGTTCCGTAGGCAAAGCTGATCGCGACGAAAAAGACGGTGGCGAGGCCGCGGTGGCCGAGGAAGTAATGGCCGGCACCGGGGAGGATCCATGCCAGGATTCCGGCCTGTAACATACGCTTTGTCGGGTCCGCGTTTCGTTTCATGATTGCAGGGGCGGCGCAAGCGATTCGAGCGGGCAGCGGCCGTGGGAGTCCCAGCACCCCTCACAGCCTGCCCGCCCGGCCGACGGCTTACTCGCCGAAGCGTGGGCAGAGAAAACGCTCAGTCGGCGGGTGACCTCCCGGCTACCGCACGCCGAGCACACCGCCGCGCGTTCGTCGCGTTTCGAGCGGATCAACTGCTCGAACGTCGCGCCGCATGCGGGGCACTCATACTCGTAGATGGGCACGCCGATTCTCCGTTACGCGCGTCGTATCGGGGGAGTATAGAAGTCGGCCCACCGGGCCGCAACGGGCAAGCCCGCCGTTGCCGCCCGAGCGCGAGCGCGGGGTTCTAAGGGGAAGCCGTCTCGCGGCAGGACCCACTCGCTTGCGCTCGGGGCTCTGATTGCGAGCGTGCCCCACGCCCGGCGAAACTGTCATGCACGCCCGGGCGTTGTGCACAGCCAAGTGAGCTGAACGCTGCAGGAGACGCCCTTTCGGCATACTTCCTTTCGGTTCGTCCCGCTGTACGGCACGGCGACCGCGCCAGGCGTCGGACGTGATTAGTTGCAGTCGTCGCCGTACTGGCTCAGCAGCTCGGCTAAGTCGGCCAGATCGACGTCGCCGTCGCCCTGCGGGTATGGCTGGACGTCGCCGTCTAAACGCTGGGCGCCGCTGGTCATGCCGTA
>JBHHZX010000361.1:0-3530 GCA_046758265.1 Phycisphaerae bacterium | reverse complement strand
CCCACCGCTGAAGCCATGGGCCACCCAACCCGGCAGATCCACGTCCGCCACGGGGGACGGACGCTACGAGTGCGAGACCTTCCTCAGCCGGCGCCGGATTGCGAGCAGCGTCGGCAATGCCGCGACCGCTTCGCGCCATGGTTTAACACGGCTGTGGGGGCGGTTTCGCCAGGTGACGCCGACTTCTTTGATGCGGTAGCCCAGGCGGTCAGCGATTCCCAGCACCTCGCAATCGAACAGCCAGCCATCGATCGTCTGTCGTGAGAAGATTGCGCGGGCGGCGTCGCGACGGAAGAGCTTGAAGCCGCACTGCGTGTCCTGCAGATTGGGCAGCAGGAGACGCCGACGAAGCGCCCGAAAAACCCATGCCATCAAGCGTCGCGGAAGCGGCTGCGGCGGGTCGAGCTTCGAATCGGGCTGGTCGCGCGAGCCGATGACCACATCGTAGCCGCGCTCCAGCCACGGGAGCAGCTTCTCGACCCCCTCGATCGGCGCGGAGAGATCGGCATCGCACATGAGCACAACGTCGGCCGTCGCGGCCAACATCCCCTGCCGCACGCTGTAGCCCTTGCCGCGATTGGTTGCGTTGGTCAGCAGGTGTATCTCGAGCGGCTCTGCCGTGAACCCGCGGACGACGCCGGCGGTGCCGTCGCGGCTGCCGTCGTCCACGACGATGACCTCGCAGCAGGCAGCGCTACGGACGGCGTGGTCGCGCAGGGCTTCGAGCGTTTGACCGATCCGGTGGGCTTCGTTGTAGGCCGGGATGACGATCGAGAGCTCGGGTTTCGGCGACTGCTGGCGCTTTTCGTCAGGCATTGTGACCGGGTCGTTTATGCAGCGACGTCCTCACGGACCGGCAGAGCGTGTCCGTGCCACCCTTCCGTGTCTTCCTACCATACCAGTTTGACGCCGCCCCAGGGGGTTCGCTAGATTGTCTCGGAGGAAAAGCGATCTACAACCAACTATGAGGCATACGTACGAGGTAATCCGTGAACGCCGAAAAGAACCCATTCCGGAAGACCGCAATCACCCGACGGGAGTTCGTTCAGACGGCGACGGCCGCCGGGCTGATGATGACCGTGCCGACGTGGGCGCAGGAGTCACCAGAGAACGCGGGCGATCTCAAAATCGCTATCGTCGGTTTTGGGAGCCAGGGGTATGCCCTGGTAACGTTCTGCCTGAAGATCCCCGGCGTCCGCTTCGTCGCGGTGTGTGACATCTGGCCATATCGGCAGCGATACGCCTCCAATCTTTTGAAGAAGTACGATCAGCCAGTGAACGTCTACGAGGACTACCGCGCGATGCTCGACAAGGAGCGGGAACTGGACGCGGTGATCGTCGCGACGCCGGACTGGGTGCACGCCGAGCACACGATCGCGTGCCTACATGCCGGCCAGCACGTCTACTGCGAGAAGGAGATGTCGAACACGATCGAGACGGCGCGGCAGATGGTGCTGGCCGCTCGCGAGACCGGCAAACTGCTTCAGATCGGGCATCAGCGTCGCAGCAGCCCACGGTACTGGCACGCGCTCAAGATGATCGAGAAAGACAAGATCCTCGGCCGCATCACGCATACGTACGGGCAATGGAACCGGGCGCGGTTGCTCGAGCAGGGCTGGCCCAAGGGCCAGGAGGTCCCGGCCAAGACGCTTGAGCGCTACGGCTACGGCTCAATGGACGAATTCCGCAACTGGCGCTGGTATCGGAAGTATTCCGGCGGGCCGATTTCCGACCTGGGCTCGCATCAGGTGGACATCTTCAACTGGTTCCTGAAGGCCAGACCGAAAGCGGTGCTGGCCAGCGGCGGACTGGACTACTATACCGAGCAGAGGGGCCGCGACTGGTACGATAACGTGCTGGCGATCTACGAGTATGAAACCGCGGCCGGGCCCGTGCGCGGCTTCTACGAGGTGCTCAATACCACCAGCTACGGCGGTTTCTACGAGCAGTTCATGGGCGATGAAGGTTCGCTGGTGATCTCCGACGACGGCAAGACCGGTTACATCACGCGCGAGGTGCACGCCAAGCGGCGGGAATGGGAGGACGAAGCGGCCAAGATCGAGAAGATGGGCCGCGAGGCGATCGAGCTGAAGATTGGCGAGACGCTCACGCCGGAGGGCAAGAAAGACCCCGAAGGGCAGAGGCTTGCCGCCGAGAGCCAGAAGGACTCCCGTCTGCTGCATCTTGAGAACTTCTTCAACGCCGTTCGCAGTCAAGGCACACTGACGTGTCCGCCGGAAGTGGGGTTCGAAACCTGCGTCTCGGTGCTGCGGGTGAACGAGGCGGTCGAGGCGGGTCGGCGGATCAAATTCAAGCCGGAGGAGTTCGTCGTCTAAGAGGGTTCAGGGTTCAGTGCTGGGGAGGAAGGTCCTCTCGGGCAGGCAACGTTCTTGTGGTTTCTGGTACTGACGAACATTCTGTGCCGTGTCGAGCCCGGTCCTTTCCTCGAAAAGGCTGGGGCACCCGCTTGGGATTGCTGGTTTTGGCGCTCGGGTTGGGGATACCGCGGTTGTGGGCGTCGGAGAGGGAATCGGACGAAGGGCAGGAACTGCTGCGTTCCGACAGCGGGTCACCCTACGTGCATCGCATCACGCTGTACGACCACCAGGGCGAAGTGATCGATCCGGAGGACGAGTCCGCCGGGCCCTACTCGCCACGCATGACGTGCGCCAAGTGCCATCCGTACGCTCAGATCAGCGGCGGGTGGCATTTCAATGCGCCGAACGAGGCGGTGCCGGCGGGCCGGCCGGGTGAGCGGTGGCTGCTGGTTGATCCACTCACCGGGACGCAGTTGCCGATCTCGGGCCGCAAGTGGCCGGGGACGTTCACGCCGGAGGACGTGGGGCTCACGAACTGGGAGTTTGTGAAAACGTTCGGTCGGCACATTCCGGGCGGCGGTTACGGTGAACCAGACGACGAGGACGTGCAGAACTCACCTGAGAGCGTGCGTTGGAGCATCTCGGGGAGGCTCGAGATCGACTGCATGTTCTGCCACGCCGCCGATCAGCAGCACGACCCGGCCGAGGCGGCGCGGCAGATCGAAAAGGAGAACTTCAAGTGGGCGGCGACGGCGGCATTGGGGTTAGCGGTCGTGCGCGGCGAGGCGCGCAAGGCGCCAGACGACTGGGACCCGTTGATGGAGCCCGATCCGGATTTTCCGGAGCGGGCCGGCCCGCGGTTGGTGTGGAATACGTCGCGCTTCGATGCGGATAACCGCGTGCTGTTCGAGATCACGCGGCGACCGTCCGCCGACCGTTGCTACTTCTGCCATTCGTTCCGCGAGGTTGGCGCGGAAGCCACTGCGGGAGTCGTCGCGTCGCAAGACGTACATCTTGCCGCGGGGCTAACCTGCGTTGATTGCCACCGCAACGAGCTCGATCACATGATGGCGCGGGGCTATGGGAACGAGGCGGACGAGCGCGGCGAGCCGGAGCTCGCGGTTTTTTCTTGTGAAGGCTGCCACTTGGGTGTTGGCAGCGACGCTGATGCCAAAGCGCCTTTGGGCGGTCGGTACGGAGCGCCGCATCCGC
>JBHHZX010000360.1:0-3579 GCA_046758265.1 Phycisphaerae bacterium | reverse complement strand
GATATTGATCGATACCTTGTCCATGGGCAGGCCCACCCGCTGGGCTGCCGACTCAATGATCCGCAGGTTGGATTGATGCGGAATCACCAGCGCCAGCTCGTCCAGACCGACACCGGCGTCTTCCGCCGTTTCTCTGATGAGCGAGTGCATCATTGTCACCGCGAATTTGTAGATTTCGCGGCCTCTCATCTTCATGTAGTGCAGCCGCTCGTTGACCGTTCGGATGGAGGCCGGCTCGGCGGCGCCCCCGGCCGGCACCCAGACCGCCTTGGCGCGGCCGCCGTCGGCACCCAGCCGCGCCGCCAGGATTCCGCGGTCCGGATCATTACTGGGCTGCAAGATGGCGGCGCCCGCGCCATCGCCGAACAGCACTGCGGTGCCACGATCCTCCATGTCGGTGATGCGCGTCAGCGATTCCGACCCGAGGACCAGCACGTTTGAGGCCATGCCGCTGTCGATGAACTGCGCCGCGCTGACTAGGGCATAGACGAAGCCCGAGCACGCGGCGGCGATGTCAAAGGCCGGAATCCAGCCGCAGCCCAACTCCGCCTGCAATTCACACGCGGTCGCCGGCAACTGGTGGTCCGGCGTCACCGTGGCGTGAATGATCAGATCGATTTGATCGGGACGTAGTTCCGCTTCGGCCAGGGCCTGCTGAGAAGCACTGACTGAAAGCGTCAAGGTGGACTCGCCGGGTCCCACCATGCGCCGCTCGCGGATCCCCGTGCGCTGCACAATCCACTGGTCAGAGGTGTCCAGGCGATTGCTGAAGTCCTCGTTCGTCACGACCTGCACGGGCACGTGCGCGCCGGTGCCGGCGATCTCGACCGCCCACTTGGTCTTCATGCGAGGACCTCATTCGGCGGGGTCAGACGCTCGGCGATCACCTCGTTGAGGTTCACGCGGATCTCTTCGGTAGCAACGCGTATAGCATTGCTGATGGCGCGCTGGTCGCTGCGTCCGTGGCAAATGATCGCGACGCTGTTGATGCCTAGCAGCGGCGCCCCCCCGTATTCGGCGAAGTCGTGCCTCTTCCAAATACGATCGACGATCGGCGCAAACTGTTCGGCCAGTTCGGCACTTTCCTCTCCGATCTCCCGCACAATGGTTCGGAAGAGTCCTTCGGCCAGGCCTTCCGTCAGCTTCAAGATGACGTTGCCGACAAACCCGTCGCAAATGAACACGTCGCCGCTGCCGGCGAAGATGTCACGCCCCTCAACATTTCCGACGAAACGCAGCTTGGGATCGTTCTTGATGAGTCGGCGCGCCTCCTTGACCAGCTGGTTTCCCTTGACCTCCTCCTCCCCAATCGACACGAGGCCGATTTCAGGCCCGGTAATACCAAGAAGGGTTTGGGCGTATGCCGCACACATCCGGGCGTACTCGTACAGGTGGTGTGGTTTGGGAGCTACGTTGGCCCCGACGTCGCAGACCAGCACCGGGCCGTGGAAGGTGGGCATCACCACGGCGATGCCGGGCCGCGAAACGCCTTTGATCGGCTTGATCCGCAACTGGCACGCTACGGCGAACGCCCCCGTATTCCCGGCGGAGATGAGCGCGTCCAGCTCACCCTTGCCGGCTGCCACAGCCATCCGCGCGATGGAAGAGTCACGCTTGTGCCGCAAGGCCTCGATCGGCGCCTCGTGCATCTCGATCACGCTGGAGCAGTGCTGGAACTTGACACGTGGATCACACAACCCCAGCGTAGCGCAGTCCGCTTCCACCCGCTCCTGCGGACCGTAAAGGTGCATCTCGTCCCTGTCAGAAAGGTATCGTAGACCTGCGGCTACCCCGAGGAGGATTTCCCGCGGCGCATGATCCCCGCCCATCGCGTCCACGGCGATGCGCATCGTCCCTACGACTCCTCTGCACCGATCTTGATCGCGGTGTGAGCGTTCACGTAGCCGCAATTGCCGCACGCGGCGTGCGGAAGCTTCGCTTGCCCGCATTGCGGACACGAGATCAGTTGGATCGGCGTGAGCGCCAAATGCGAGCGCCGCGTGCGCTTGCGCATTTTGCTCTTTCGAGTGACGGGAACCATCGTTGCTCCTGCTGTTGGGCGCCCCGGATCGTCTGTGCACAAGTCACAGGCAATAGCCGCGCCCGTCCCCGCGCACCGCGAGCGACCCGTAATTCACCAAAACTACGGCAGTTGGCGACCGCTGTCAAGCTCCGCATTCGCGGCGCCATACAGCGCAATTGCCCGGGAACCCAGCCGGCCAAGGGTGGGGATCGTTCTTGGGTCGGGAGCGTCAATCAGCGCTCAGATTCTCCGCTGAGCTGTCTCTGACCGGCGTCTGACGACCCTTGGTGAGCTTGAACTCACCGATGGGAGCAACTTTGCGATAGCCCAGATATAGGAGGAGGTCGAGCACCTCGGTCCAAGTCGGAAACGGGCGGTTGTTGACCCGCTTGTACTCGTCTAGCGTTTTGAGGAACTCAAGCTGTTCCTCATTCATGTGGCCCTCTTCGGCGTCGCGACGGTAATCGGTCCGCCGTCGCCCGGGGCCGCGCCGTCGGTCGAGTCCGGAACGCCGGTCGGACCGGCGTCGGTCCGCAGGGGCTCCCGTCCCCGCTTCGCGAGCTGCATCGCCGTCTGTGCGTACTTGTTCCATGTTCCCTTCTATCGTCGCTTCACAGGCATGAACTGAAGCGGTGACAGAAAGAACTTTAGGGCGCGGCGTCCGGGGTGCGAAAAGGACCCCTGCTTGCGTAGCCCCCCTGCCCTGGAACTGAAACCGCCGGCGCCTGGCCCGACGCGACGAAACCTCGATCCGCCCGCACGGGTTACAGCTCGTCGCTGTCCTCGAAATCGTCCAAGCCCTCGTCAAGGTCATCGTCGGCAGCGTCGTCGAAATCATCGTCCAGGTCTTCGTCTTCGTCGGAATCGTCGTCGTCGTCGAAGCCGAGGTCGCTATCGTCGTCATCGTCGTCTTGCTTTCGCGCCCCATCCGCGCACAGGCCCAAGGCACCCTCCTCAAACGACGATTCCCAGTCGGCCTCTTCCTCGCCGGCCTGCGCCGCCTCCGCCCTTCCCGCTTCCGTGTCGCGCTCCGGATCGTTTGGGATCTCAGATTCCGACGCAATTGTAGGATCGAGTTCGAACGGGCTTCCCGTAGACAACATCGCTGCGTTCCTCCCTGTGATGAACCTCCCAGCGCGCGGCAGATTAGCGACGCCGACCAATTCGTCAACCCCAAACCGCCGGCAATTTTTGCGCCCGCCTTACAGGGCGTACACTCGTCGTTAACCCCCCCAATCCGCTATAGTAAAACCGCGCGCCGAACCCGCGGGTCGCGCGATGCGCCAGCCCTTTGCAGGCTGAAACGGCGCGTCGGCAGGGCCGAGGATTCCCCGAGTACATGAACGGCTGCCTGAGCCAATCGACCCCAGAACGACCCTGGTATGCCGACGGGCTCGTTTTCACCTGCGTGCGCTGCGGCAACTGTTGCAGCGGCGCGCCCGGCTACGTGTGGGTCAGCCCCAACGGGATCCGGGCGATCGCCACGCGGCTCGGCATGTCGCCCCAGCGATTCGAGCAACAGCACACGCGTCGGGTCGGCCGGCGGCAGAGCCTGC
>JBHHZX010000359.1:0-3602 GCA_046758265.1 Phycisphaerae bacterium | reverse complement strand
CCGCTCGGCCTCCGCGTAGCGGCCCTGGTCGGCGTAGAGGACCGCCAGGTTGTTGAGGCAATTCGCGATGACCATCGGCTTGTCGTTGAAGGACCGCTCCGCGATTTGGAGCATGCGCCGGGCGATCGGCTCCATCACGTAGCTTTCCGCGTATTCCTTCTGCTCGAAGATCGCGTTGAAAAACCCCCAAGCGATCAGCGAATCGGGCGCCTCGGGCTCCAGCAGGTGCACCGCCACCTTCGCTCGCCGCTGAGCGAGCGGCACGACAACCGTGCCGGCGATGAAAACGCGCCTCTCGTGCGTCGGGACGGTCGTATAGCGCGGCGCGAAACGACTTTCATAGGGCTGCGAAGCGAACCCGACCTCTTCGAAGCGATACGACTCAACGTCGAGCTGCTCCGGTTGCCGGAGGCGAAAGAACTCGACGCCGTGCAGCTCGAGGCGGCGGATGACTTCAGCCCATTGCGGGGGTACGAGGTACGCGGCCGGCGGGCTGACGGTCTTCGCGACGCGCGTCTTGCCATACAGCTCGGTCTCGACGGCCATCGGTTTGTCGGAATACTCGATGACCTTGCCGTCGGTGATATCGCTCTGGCACACGTCGAACGCGACCGCTTGGTAGACGATCGGCTCGGCTTCGTCGGTATGCTGTTCCTGGAGCACAACCTGGCCCGCCGGGCCGTCACCGCCCCGCGTTCTGACCGCCTGTTCATCGGCGGCGCGGATGGCGGCGCGGAGCGCAGCGGGCCGGCGGTTCAGTTCCTCCAGCGCGTGCCGCATGATGGCGTAGGTCGCGCGAACACGCTGAGCGTACGTCTTGAGCGCGTGCACCTCAACGAGAACCGACGGGCGGTTGCAGATCGCGCCGTAGCCCGTCGAAAAACGCGGCGCATACGCGCTGTATACATTGATGCCCTGCGACAAGTCGCTCTGGTCGCGCGGCCGGCCATACGGAAACGTCAGATGCCCGTCGCTCTCGACACCGGACAGGACGCTGGGCAAAAGTGATGCTTTCATCCACTCCGCGATCGGCTCAGCGACCAGCTCGCCTACCGTCGCTGAATAGAACAGCACGTACTGGTGGTCGCTGCCGTTGGTAGTGTGGTTGTCGAAGAACAGGTCCGGCTGCCAGGCGACCCACGTCCGCAGCCAGGCCTGCATCTCGGCCGCGTCGGCCTTGGTGTAATCGCGGTTGAGGTTCAGGTTAACAGCGGTGACCCGCCAGCCCATCTCCTTCGGGCCGTTCTGGTTGATGCGACTGTAAGGGCTGAAGCGCTCATGGCCGTCCGGGTTGAAGATCGGCATGATCAACAGATTGGCCTCGTTGAGCAGGTCCTTGTGGGTGCCGGTAATCAGGATGTCGCGGGCCAGTTCGAGGCTGGCGTCCTTGCCCGCACACTCTCCCGGGTGAATGCAGTTTTGCAGCAGCACCAGCAATTTGCCGCCGGCGCGATGGGTCTCTGGCGTGAACGCCTCGTCCTTGGAGAGGATCAGCAGGGGCAGTTCGCGCCCCTCGCCGCTGCGCCCAAAGCTGGTGTAGTGGGCGTACGGCGAGGCGGCGGCCAGTCGGCGACAGAAGGTGACGATCTCGTCGTATCGGCCGGTCTCTTCGTAGCTGCTGCGCTCGGCTTTCGTACGCCATTCGTCCGGCAGCGCCGCCGGGTCGACGTACGCGATATTTCGGCCGCTGCCGGGCGCGCAGCCCAACAAGCCCACCCCCACGAGCCACAGCACCGAACCCGGGCACTTTCGAGTCATAGGGCATCTCATCCTTCACTGACGAGAGTTGCGAACCGCACGTGCTGCCGCTTGGCCCACTATACCGCCGACAATTACGGTTGGAACGCGCGAAGGGGAACCGACCCCGGAACGCCGCCGACCCATAATCCCGTTCATCACCGCCCGCTCGCGCGGCCGTGTCCGTCGCTTTTGGCGATTTTCGGCCACGAAACCTTTCCGCAGACCAGGCGCAGAGATCCTGCAAGACATGGCCCAAGCGTGTTCAGCTCCCCGGGGCGGACGCGAGGATGACACGGCCCCAGGTGGGGCCAGCGGCTGATCGCAGCACTCGTGCCGGCAACGGCGCGGCGGTTGTCATTCGCGGAACCTGCCAATGGCCGATAAAAAGACGGCAAGGTGGTTTTGGGATCGGGCTGAAGACTGCGAACCGCCTGTCCGCAGCCGACCGCTGCGCGGTCAGTCCACGGAGGGACTGCGTGCCAGCCAACGGTGGATGGACTTCGCCGTTGCCGGGTGTACCAGCTTTTGCGGTCTGGCGCTGACGCGACCGGCAGACGTTGCGGCGCCGCGTGCGCGTGCCCGGGGGCAAATTCCAGGCCGAGCCGGAACCGAGTATTGACATAGCTCACTTGACGCACTAGTGTTAAGTAATGGTAGCGGGACGGATAGGAGGCTCACATCGCCAGTCTCCGTGTGTGTAGAGGCTTTGTTTGGGTGCCGCTTCGGCTAAGATGCGTGTGAAGCTGATCCGAGCCGCGCGCGGCTCGCGTCAAGCACCCATGGAGGTGTGAGCTAGGCAAAGACTCCGATTGAGTTGGGTTGTTGAGTCCGGGAGGTTTAAGGGTCCGTAGCGCAGGGGATGGGATTGCTTAAACTGTCCTAAACTGGTGGTTACCGCATAACTTTCTTGCAAGGGAGGTCAACTTATGAGGTGCTTAGTTATTGTGGCGGCGATCGGCATGATTGCCGCACCTGCATTCGCCAGCCCTGAGCTCCTGCCGGTGAAGGGCACGCACTATGCGACTTACAAGGCAGCGACCGGGGAACTGACCCCGACACCCGGGCCCGTGCGTTTCGGTCTCCCGGTCTGGTCCTCGATCAACGATACCGGCTGGTACTTCGGCAGCTACAAGTACGACTGGGTCCTGCTGGACTGGGGCGACATCGCAGGGCCCCAGGACATCGGCGGTTTTCAGTTCGCGTATGCGACCGAGATGGTATTGCCCGACCGCCTCGATACCATCATGTGGTTCTACGCCGAGGACAACGGCTGGAACTCCTATGGCCGGGTCCCGCTGGCCGGTTTCACGATCGCCGACCTGCCGACTGGTGACCCGGGCGGCCAATGGAACGGTTGGATTGTCACGGTCGATATCGCCGGCTTAGAGTTCACGATCGACGGCAGCGACCTGGACGCGGACGGGCTGACGGACTTTTCGTACACCTACTGGTTCCAAGGCCCGCCGGCCGGTGACGCGACCGGCCCGCACATTTCCGGTATGGAGAATGACCCACAGGCCCCGGGCTCGGAAAGTGCGTTCGACGGTTACCTGACCAATGACCCGAACAACGGGTCGCCGGACATATACACCGGCACCTGGTGGTATGGTCCCCCGCCGGACAACCCGTTCGCCCAGCACTACCTGGAGCTGTACGAGGGCAACGCTCCGAACGAGCCGAATGGTTGCCCGAACCCCGGCGGCTCCGGCAAGTTCTGCTTCGCCGACATCGACGGCAGTGGCGACTGCATCGTCGGCCTGGCCGACCTGGCCCAGTTGCTGTCGAACTACGGCATGACCACGGGCGCCACGCAGGCTGACGGCGACCTTGAGCCAGCGCCCCCCAACGGCGACGGCGACGTC